>JBBFLL010000015.1:0-62388 GCA_037479045.1 Brevinematales bacterium
TTGTTACATAGTTACCAGTTGAAGAACTCGATGAGCTTGAGCTTACTGATGAAGAACTGCTTGAGCTCGATGATATAGATGAGCTTGAGCTACTACTTACTATGCTTGAGCTTGATGATATAGATGAACTACTGCTTACAGAGCTCACTGAGCTACTTGATACTGAAGAAATTGAACTTACACTGCTTGAGCTACTTGAAGAAATAGAGCTACTGCTTGATATGGAAGAAGAGCTACTTGAGCTTGATGATGTAGAACTACTGCTTGATATACCAGGCTCATTTCCATAAACTTTTACACCATTTTCATAGACAGGAACATTTGGATTGTTAGTAACAGGTGTTAATCCGTTAGATACAATATTGTTTATGAATTGATAAGAAAAGTCATTTGCATTATTGTTTGTTACATCCTGTGGATATGCAAATCTGAATTGAACTTCTTTCTTATATGCAGACTGTCCACCAGGATAGATTTTTCCATTGAATCTTAACTCTATGTAGTAAATATTACCAGCCCACTGTTTTAAAGAGGCTGTATAACCACTATCCTGATTGTAATTCATTGTAATAGTAATATTATTTGCTGTATAACCCTTATTTAAAAGCTCAGAAATATCGATAAAATATCTGAATATGATATTTGTTCCAACTCTTGCAGGCCATCCAGTAAGGTTATTGAGTATCGCCTTTACTTCAAGGAAATTAACACCACTTGCATTTACAGAAGTCTGAACAAAATATTCAATATTTGAAGGTGTTTCATTTGCATTAAAGTTGGCAATAGGTGTTCCTCCATAAAGGCTATACATCTTGGCAAGAGCTCCAACAAAACCAGCATTATAATCACAAGCTACTTCATTACATACATAGTCAGAGATATCATCATTATAAGCATCACTTGAATTTGGTCCACCAACAAGTGCACCATAAAGAGTATGTCTGTGATAAGATGGAACACTCTGGCTATCAGCCCAGGAAGAATGTGCTGTTCTGTGGTGTGGTCTTTTTGGTGGATTTGTCCCAAATCCTACAACAAAACTTCTTCCTGCACTACCAAGTGCATAATTAATCTGATTTTCTGCAAATGTTCTGTATGTGGAAACTTTAGAAGCCGTTGCACCACTCCAGTCAGAATAAACAAAGGCAACAAATGCTGCTGTTGTAGCATATCTGAGTGAACCCCATTGATCAAGCCAAGCAAGTCCCTTAGGAGTATATGTTACTCTTGAACCAGCAAAACCAACTGTCCAGAAATCAAGGTTTCTTTCAATATAAGCCTTGTATTCTGGCTTACCTGTAATCTTGGCAAGTAATAACATTGCACCAACATTCTTATCATCCCAGCAAAGAGCCCACTTGTTTGTTTTGTTAACTTCGCTTGCAGCATATTGCTCTGCTTTCTGCAAATATGTTTCACCTGCACCTGCAAGATATAACCATGCACCAGCCCATATTAATTCATCATTAAAACCACTCCATGAGTTATAATATCCACTTGCCGCTGTATAATCTGCATCACTCTTTTCAGTTTCTGCTTTTGCATAGTATTCCTTCGCATGTTGCAGATAAGTTGAATTACTTAAAACTATAGAAGCAACAGCCAAAGCTGCAGCACTTTCTCCCCATACTGTAGAACACTTATTACCCTTAAAAGATGGTCTTGACATTTGCATAACTTCGGCTGGTCCCCACCAGGCATGATCGAGCGATCCATCACCAACCTGATACACCCAGCCATTTGCCTTACATGCTACAAGATAATCTGCAACCCATTTAATCTGATCACTAATATACTGAAGCTGCCCACTTGCTTGAAAAGCACTTCTGTACTCATAGAGTCCCCATCCTAGAACTGTTGCAGTATAAGCCATAGGAAGGTTAAACTTCACATGGTCACCTGCATCATACCATCCACCCTGTGGAACATCACCAAGAGCAGAATCACTTCTCCAGTTATTTCTTTTGTTGGCAGGAAGTTTACCAGACATTTGAAATTCATAGAACATAATAGACTTTTGTAATGCTTCGCCATAGTTATAAGCTGGAGCTTTTGTCAAAGTCTTACCATTTGAAACATTCTCTCCACTTTCGGGTATGATCGAGCATGCCCAAACTGACAATAGTAGGGAAATTATCCCAATACTAATTAACTTCTTCATAACCTATCTCTCCTTTTTTATGGTTTCCCCCTAAAAAAGGCACCCCTTAAACCCGACTGAAAACCTATTTTATCGTTCACCTCCTTTATAATAATTTTAATGTGTTTTTTAAAACACAGCTAAATCTCTCTATTCATTATTGAATTAAGAATTATTTTAAATCGTATTAAAAAAAATTCAATAGACCTTTAGTATGATTTTTATCATACTCTTAGTATTAATTTTATCTAAAGTTAAAGTAAAAATTTTATTAATAAATACAAACTTGACATATTCAAGAATCATTCTTATATTTAATTTGTAATTTTTTCATTTCTCTGTTATAATTTTACATTTTAAGGCAGGTAATATTGATGTTAAAAAACGATAAACTCATCCTTATAGACTATGGAGTAGAACTCTTCTCAAAATTTAAAAAATTCTGTGATAGTAAAAATATACCATTAAATTTGTATTCACCTCAACAACCTAAAAAATACAATATTTTTGAATATAGAAGGGCTATAAAAAAGTTCAATCCTATAACTGGCTTAAGTTATGAAGAAAAACAAATAATTCTTCTTCTACTTGGTATATTGACTGGAGCTTCTTCTGCAAGTGGGATAAATTTGTTTACAATATTTAACTTTCTACATAAAATTCCCTCAAAATCATTTTTTGCCTTTAAAAAGTTTATAAATCCAGAATCAAAGCTCAATCAAAGTGGAATAATAATGCTTTCAAAAATTAAAGAATATGATATAAACAAAGACAACGAAGATCAGATAAACATTCTTGATTTATCTACCTATTTTAATGATATTTATGTTTACCTTTCTCCATTTTTCATTTCTTCATTTGCAAAAAACATTGATAATGACCATAGAATACTCTTTGATTACATAATAAAT
Organism: Brevinematales bacterium; assembly: GCA_037479045.1. Taxonomy (GTDB): domain Bacteria; phylum Spirochaetota; class Brevinematia; order Brevinematales; family JAOACQ01; genus JAOACQ01. The sequence goes on from JBBFLL010000015.1 coordinate 3,052, forward strand.
ATATCCAATAAGCCATATACCAACCTTGATAGATTTATTAAAGATATCTCCTCTCTCATAAAATATATTAACTTTTTCAGAAATTATTTAAAAGCCCAGACATTCTCATCTAAAAAATTTTTCTCAACAAATTTCTATGAAAAAGGCGAAATAAAGAAATACATTGAGCGTATAAAGAAAAATCTCTTAAATTCAAAAATAAAAACAAACTTAGCAGAATATATTAAAAACAAAAAGTTATCAAATATAGAATTTGTTTTATTACTATTCTTTATATATGAGCTTATATCTCTCAAGACCGTTTCCATTGGAACAATACATTTTATCATAGAAAAATTTGCACTTTCTGTAAAAAATATAGAAGATATTGTAAAATGCTTCAGAAAAGATGGCTTACTTATAAAAGATGGTTTTGTTTTTATGGATGACCCATTCAACTTTGATGATATAGGAAATGATAATTTAGATATACCAGCTCTTATGGATGATGAAGAAGTAGAAGATGAAAACAATTTCAAATACACAGCAGAAATAGCAATAAACCAGAAAAAAATATACAATCTTCTCTTTGAGCAGATAGAAAACAACAATTTATTCTTTGAACCACCACAAGAAGATGCAGCAATACTCAATTTCAATGAAGAGCCTGTAAGACATCAGAAAAAAGCAAGTGAACTATTTGAAATAAAAATTCCAACAGTGAAAATAGAAAATGTAATACTTGACGAAAATATAAAAAATGAACTACTTGGTGCTGTTGACCTTACAAAAGCTGCAGATGTTATGAGACAGTGGGGAGTAAAACCCAACCTATCATCAAGTGCCTTTGCATCAATAAAAATCCTGCTTTACGGAGCTTCAGGAACAGGTAAAACACTCACAGCAGAAGCATTGGCTGGTGAAGCAGGAGCAGAGCTATTTAAGGTTGATGCAAGCAATCTTGTAAGTATGTGGGTTGGAGAAAGCACAAAAAATGTAAGAAAAGTCTTTAAAGAATTCTATAAATACGTAAAAGAAACAAACAAAAAGGTCTTTCTTTTCATTAACGAAGCAGACCAGCTTCTTTCTGCAAGAGGGATTATAACTCAAGCTGCAGACAAGGAATACAACCAGATGCAAAACTTATTACTCGAAGAACTCGAAAACTTTGATGGTGTTTTTATTGCAACAACAAATTTACCCGACCTTTTTGATACAGCATGGAATAGACGATTTAACTTAAAAATCAAATTTGACATTCCTTCTTATGAAACAAGGCTGAAACTCTGGAAAGTCCATATACCAGAAAGTATGCCTCTTGCAAACGACGTAGACATAAACAAACTTGCCGAATATGAGCTTGCAGGTGGATCAATAGCTAACGTAGTTTATAACGCAGCAAGAAAAGCAGCCTTAAGAAGTGGAAAAGACAGAGTAGTAAAACAAAAAGATTTCCTTGACTCCATCAATCAGGAGCTTAAATCTCATCTTGGAGGTAAAACCTCAAAGGTAGGTTTTTAAGTGAAGATAGGTATATCTGGTGGAACTGGTCTTGAAAAGTTAATAGCAACAACTCTCAAAGATTACCCACTCCTTATAACAGCAAGTAAGTATGATCTGAAAAAGGAAAAATTTGAAAATATACCTAATGTAGAATTCTTCCCAGAATTTTTGAATCATAATTATATTGAAGAATTTGGAAGAAACTGTGATATTTATATAGATGTTTCACCATCAAACAAAATAAAATATCTTGTAAGCGACTTTGCTCAATATTTTAATAAAATATCCTATATTCTATTTTATAATGATGGATGGAAATTTTTAAAACTCTCCAAAAATTCTCATCTTTCTTACTATAAAGAATTTTCTGTCTCAAAACCTTTCATCTCGCTACCAGAAATTGACAGAGAATTTTTGCTCTCAATTTTAGAAAAAGAAAATTTTGCAAATGACGAAAACTGGATTTATGATTTAAGCAAAAAAGAAAAAAAAGTTTTAGAATTATCTAAAAAAAAAGAGCATAATTTTGATTTTATGAAAGGACAATACGCAGATATAGCAAGTGTCTCCTGCAGTGATAATTCCGTTGCCATAAGCCAGATGAATAGTGTAAATATTAGTCTTGACTTCTACAAAGAAAATCTCAAAAAATTTATGCAACTTTCCAAAGAAAACCCGTTCTTTCTCGAATTCAAATATGAAAGATTTAAGATATTGATTTTCAAACAGGGAAGATTTATAATAAAAGGGACAAAAGAAAAAAATACAGCTTTTTATATTTTTTATCATTTTTTTGGATTTTAAAAAATATTAAACTTTTATAAACTTATTTTCCGATATTCTTTAAAAAAAGGAGTTTTCATTGATATATCTTGAAACTCTCAAAAAATATGCTTTAAGTTTTTTAAAAGTCCTTGTGTGGGTTCTATTGTTTTCTCTCATATATTTTTTTTATCTACTTGCTTATTTTAAGGTAACAGGAGAAAAAAATTTTTTGCTTTTAAGCATTGGTAATTATTTTGCTTTTATTGTTAACTCTCTGCCTTTTGTCATTATATTTTCAACAATGCTATTTTTCTCTTTTGGAAGTCAGGATAAATTTTACATTATAAAATTTCTTCCAGTAGTAAATGTTTTAAATACAATTTTACTCACAATTTTCTTTGCATTAAACTTCAAATTTTTAATATTATATGAAAATAAAGAAGTAAAATACAATCCTGTAGTAAGAGAAAACTATCTTAACGTTTTCGGGCCATATCGTTTTTATTACGAAAAGAATGAAAAAGGTGCTTTAACAAAAGGGATAATGTTCTATAAAGATCCATATTTACTTGGATCTGTAAGCATAAAAGATGATTATATTTATCTTAACACTTCTCATTTAGTGGGAAAGACAACTTTATATGCCAACAATTCTTCTTTCAGAGTTAGAATAAAAGAAGATTTGATTTCTTTAAAAAGCTCTCCTGTTTCCTCTTTTTTACTAAAAATGTATGAAAATTACAACATAAAACTCAAGAATTTTTTTGAATATACTTTTAAAACAGGTGGAATTATAATATCCATTATAGCAATTTATATTTTATTTCTTGGCTTCAGTGGTTTTATTGTAAGCATTGGTGGTTTCTTTGGAAAAAAAGAAATTTACTCTCTTTCTTTCTCTACAATACTTATTTTATCAGTTATCTTCTTTGCTGGTTTGCCAATATTTCTCAATCTCACTCATTTAATAAAACTTGGAATAAAAAATAAACTATTTGAAGTTATAATTCCATCTATAATAGTTGGTGTTTTCTCTGGAATGATAGGATATGGATTAATTGAGCTTAAAACACTTATGAATAAGATGTACGGAAATAAGTAGAGGAATCTATGAAAAAGTTTTTTAGATTTTTATCTTTTTTTCTATTATTCTCAATAATAATCATCTTAATTATTTCATTCACAAACATTGGTAAAGAAAAAGATTATTTCAAAATAGCTACTATAATTTTAGAAAATTATCTTGTTTTTATACCTGTAATCTCTTCAATATCTTTACTCTGGGGACTTGTGATAAAAACAAAAAAGGATTTTGAACACCCTGTTTCAAGTATTGGTGTGTCTTTTTCTGTATTTCTATACATTTTCTTTACCCTTTCATTTGCCTTTTTCATTCAAGAAATTGTTTTGCCAAAACTATTAGTAAAACAGACAGACTTTATAAATTTAGATTTCTTAAACAAAAACAAAAAAACAAACGAAAAAGTAAGTTATTCTATTTCAGAAAAAGAGTTGAAAAGTTTATCAAAACTTCCAAAGAAAGAAAACATTGCATTTATGATGGGAGAAAATATCTTTGTTTATTTTAAAAAGATGTACAAAGGCGATTACTATTATATCGAAGATATGACAATAGTTGGTTATTCAAAGAAAAAAGAAGTGAACCTCATAATAAGTGCAAAATATGGAAAAATTGTAGATGAAAATATCTATCCACTTTCTGCTACTATTGTAGACTTTTCAAAGAACACAGCAAAAGAAAAAAATATGAGTGCAAAAAAAATCCCGATAAACTATAATCCAGAAGCAATTTATCTATTTGCCTCAGATGAGGAAATTGGGAAAGTAAGTCTTGTAGATGTCTTCAGATTCAGTGATTTTCTCTTTGCATCAAAAATTCACTATTTAAGGCTTGGAAATATTGTTTTCAATCAGCTTGTTTACTACATAATAATCTTCATCTTACTTTTATTTTCATCAATATTTGGTGGAAAGTATGGAATGATAAAACCATTGCAAAAGGAATTTTTTGAATTTGGGTGTTTTTTAGTGGTTTCAATAATTTGTAGTATACTTGCTTACGATATAATGGTTGCTTTTGCAAGAATGATATATGAACTTATAATTTAAGAGAAATGAATGGCTGATTTTTACGATGTTCACACACATTTCTTTAATTTAAGCCACCCAGACTTTTTTTCTTTTGTCAATAGACTCAATATTGCAGAATATCTTTTCATAATGAGTATTCCTTTAATCGGACCTATAATAACAACTATACTCTATGCCTCAAAAAAGAAAAATATAATAAACACTCTATCTTTTATGGATAGGGATATAAGTGATTCTCTTAAAATCATTGAAGAAAAAGATATTCTCCCATTATTTGAAAAGGGTTTTAATATTGAATCAACAAATTATGATAGAATTATAATAACACCTCTTGTCCTTGACTTCGGACAGAAATATACCCATATAGATAATGATATATGGTATAACACTACGCCTCATAAGTCTGTGAAATATCAGGTTATAGATTTATTTCAAGGAATTGCAGAATTTTATAAAGAAAAAATCGAAAAAAGAATCTTAATTTTCCCTTTTCTTGGAATAAATCCAAAAAATTACAATCTCGAAAACGAATATGATGAAAACGGAAATATAAAAACAATTGGTATTAAAAGTCTTCTCGACAAATATTTCAAGAATTTTGCAAAAGAAAAAAGAAAAGAATTACTTATCAAAAAAATGGGTAAATTCAAAGATATTGAATCTCTTGGAAGTTATGCTTTTTGTGGCATAAAGCTCTATCCACCCTTAGGTTTTGACCCGTGGCCAGAAGACGATAAAGAAAGAGAAAAGGTAGAATATATCTATAACTATTGCCAGAAGAAATCAATCCCTATAACCACGCACATTGGTTTAGGTGGCTTTCAAACCATAGATAACAAGACCTGTGAAAAATTGGCTTCACCAGAAAGATGGACAAATGTTGTCAAGAAATTTCCAGAACTCAAAATAAACCTTGCTCATCTTAAACAAAAAGATTTAAATTTTATGAAAGGAATTCTTAAGCTTATAGTAGAACAAAAAAATATTTATACTGACTTAGCTTACTCTGGTTTTAACAAAAAAGAATACGAAGAAATAGACAAAAAAATAAAAAAATTTTCTACTTCAGATTCTTATAAAATATATGAAAGAATACTTTACGGAAGTGATTTTTCTATATCGTTATTAAAAAGCCCGTCATATTCCTCACAACTTAAGATTTTTGCTAATTCAAAGGCATTTCTTAACAAAAAATATCTGCTTGTAAACCAAAATCCAGAAAAATTCTTGTTCGATTAATCATTATAATAACAATAGCTTCTTTTTTGACAAAAAATTCATCTTATTATAAAATTTTTTTCTTAATAACTATATTTTGAGGGCTATATATGAAAAAGTTTATACTATTCTTTTTTCTGATTTTGATAAACACAGAGTTGTTTGCAGCAAAACAGCAAACCGAAGCAAAAACAAAGCAAAATGGACCTTTTGGAATAGGTATAATAATAGGTGAACCAAGTGGAATCACCTTAAAATACTGGCTTGACAAAACCTCTGCAATTGATCTTGCATTAGCATGGTCTTTTGAAAAAGAGGCTTCTTTCAGAATTCACGGTGACTATCTCTGGCATTTCAGGGATGTTCTTAACGTACCTCATGGAGATTTAATGCCATATATTGGCGGAGGACTTTTAGTAAACATCTCCGATAAAGCAAAAGTGGGTATTCGTGTGCCACTTGGGCTTGAATATTTTCTTAACTCTGTGCCTCTAGAAATATTTCTTGAACTTGTTCCAGTACTCAACATAGTCCCGGCAACAACAATGGGAGCAAATGTCGGAATCGGTATAAGATTTTATTTTTAGTCTGGAGATGGTATTTTCTTAGTAAAATCGACCACCTTCTCATGAATTAAGCCATTTGAGGCAACTATAGTCTTTTGATAAATGTCGTAATCTTCTCCATAATAATTTGTTATTTTCCCACCAGCCTCTTTTACAATCAATACTCCCGCTGCTGTATCCCATGGCTTTAAATTTTCTTCATAAAAGGCTTCAAAACTTCCTCTTGCAACATATACAAGATCGATTGAAGCAGAACCAAGTCTTCTGAAACCAGTGAAATTCCTATTAATGACTTTTATAGGCTCTGTAAGGTATTCTATTCTTCCTTCCCTCTCATAAGGAAAACCAGTAACTATCAAAGATTTTGAAGGATCGCTTTCACCTGAAACAACAAGCCTTTTATTCTTAAACTTTGATGAGCTCAAAAATGCACCTTTACCTTTTATTGCAGTATAAAGCTCACAAAGAATTGGATTATAAACTACTCCAACCTTAACCTCTCCTTCTATTTCAAGAGCTATTGAAACAGCAACAAATGGAATTTGATGTGTAAAATTAACCGTTCCATCTATTGGGTCAATTATCCAGACATAACTATCCTTTTTTTTCTCGTTATAATTCTCTTCAGCCAGAAAAGAATGTCCTTTAAAATGTTTAGTTATATTTGAAATTATAAGATTTTCTGAAGCTACATCAAACTCAGTAACAGGATTAGCAAAACTTTTATACTTCACATCTTTTATAGAATAAAAGCCTTTCTCTATTATTTTTCCTGCTTTTATTGCCGACTCAACTGCGATTTTAAGGAACTTTTCCATTTTTTCTCCTATTTTGAAAAAAGTAAATCCATAAGCTCTCTTCCCTTAAGGTCTGTATATTTTCCTTTTAAACAATTTGCCTCTGTATACTTCTTTATATTTTCATCTACCTCTACGCCATTACCCCACAACATAAAAGGAACCTTATCCCTAGTATGTTTTCTTAATTTAACAGGGACAGGATGATCAGGAAGTACTAAAACCCTTAGAGGTTCATTCAAATTTTTCTCATATTCTTCAAAAAAAGTTTTTATAAGCCTTCTATCGGCAAGTTCTATAGCCTCAATTTTCAGTTTTAAATCCCCAAGATGTCCACATTCATCTATAGCCTCAAGATGAATATAAACAAAATCATTTCTTTTCAAAAGTTCCACTGCAGTTTTAGCTTTATTTTCATAATTTGTATCAATAAATCCAGTAGCCCCTTCTGGCTTTATAGCCTCCATTCCTCCAAGTTTACCTATACCCAGTATAACATCAACGGCAGAAATGACAGCACCCTTTTTGCCATAAAGACCTTCAAAAGATGACATATCAGGCTTTTTGCCACCAGACCATGGCCATATTAAGTTAGCTGGATACTTGTTTTCTTCTATTCTTTTTCTATTAATAAAATGTGAGCCAAGAATTTCAGAAGATTTATATATCATTTCCCTTAAAATTTCTTCAGTTAATTTTGCATCATTATCAAGTGCATAAGGAAGTATTTCTTTCCACTTTTCTCCGTGAGAAGAATCAGGTTTTTCATAATGAATATTAGCTGAAAATTCTTTTCCCTTAAGGTGCAAAATATGTCTATAGCTAACTCCATTATAAAAAATTATCTTATCACTACCCAGTTTTTCATTTAAAGTCTCTATGAGAATTTTTGCTTCCTCATTTGAAATATGGCCAGCTGAATAATCAAGAAGTATTCCATCTTTTTCAGTTATCAAATTAACTCTATAAGCAACAGTATCATCATCCATAGAAAGCCCAGCACCATAAGTCTCTATAGCTCCTCTACCAGTATAAGCAGTCGATAGATCCCAGCCAAGCACAGAAAGATTTGCAACATCTGAAGAAGTTGGAAACCCCTCTGGAAGAGTCAAAAATGTTCCAAATGATGCGTTCTGTGCAAGTTTATCAAGTGTATCTGTTCTTGCATATTCAAGAGGTGTTTTACCCCCAAGCTCCTCAAGTGGATAATCTGCCATTCCATCAAGTAAAAATGTAACATATTTCACTTTATTTCTCCATTTTTCTTGTTATTAAAAAGTTTTTAAAATAATACACTGCATACATAAGACCAGAGGTTAATAACAATATTGAAGATAGAATTGTCCCATAATGAATAAGAAAATCGAGCAATTTTATAAAACCTTCTTCTTTTATAACCCCTGAATAAAAAAGCGGATAAAGTGACAAAACAATCCCAAGCACCGCAGTAGTAAGTTTACCCGCAAAAATAGGAAGTAATATTTTACCTTTTACATTTATCGCATACATTGCCCCAAGAGAGATTATTAAATCTCTTGAAAGAATTAAAACAAAAAAGTAAAAAGGAGCTTTTTTGTTAATATAAAGTACCGTAGAAATAGTTATCGCAAGTAGTTTATCACCAATCGGATCTAAAATTTTACCAAGATTACTTATCATATTGAACTTTCTTGCAATAAGCCCATCAAAAAAATCTGTGAGGTAAGCAACTAATATAAGCCAGAATGCTATAAAGTTTGAAGAAGGAGTATCAACTTTAAGCTGATTCAATATAGGAATAATAAGGACTATTCTTGAGATAGAAAGTATATTTGGTATTGTCCAGAATTTTTCCATAATCACTCCTTCTGATCAGACTTAGATGATGAACCTACAGTCAAATTAAGTCTTACATTACCAAATACAGTAGCATCAAGTCTAACAAAATTCTGAAAAATCTCTGGAAACAAAGTTTTTTCTGTTGATAACTGGAAAAAACCACTATATATTTCAGGAAAATTATCAAGTTTCTTATCATTAAAAATTGTTCCTCTTTTTGGCACCAACAATGCACATACCAATTTATTGTCATCTGTTTTATAATTTCCCCAGTAAATCAAATCTTCAATATTATTTATGCTATAATAATAAGGAAAAGCACTTCTCAACTGAGAAATAAGGCTACCTTCACTTGCTATAATTATATTGTATTGACCGTTTCTTATATTATCTGGAATTTTCAATGTTATATTTCTGTTAATATAGTCTCCCTTATACCTTTTAAGCCTTACTCTTACATTCAAATTCTCTCCAGGAGAATAATTTTTCTGCTTTATTTCAGCATTATCAATATAATAATAGTCAATTTCTGGAATTATACTTATCTCAAAATTGCATTTTTCTATCTTCAAATCAGAAATATCATTATAATAAAATATAGAAAAGAATGAATTCAAATCATTCGCAAGGGAATAAAAGTTATACAAAGAAGGATAATAAGAATAAAATATTTCATTCGATATTGTATAACTTTTTTTATCTTTTGAAAATTGAATTGAAAAATTGATTTTAACCCTCTTGTCATCAGAAAAACCAGTTTGATTCAAAATAGTTGCAATTATAGAAGAAGTTGATAGATAAGGAAAATAATCTCTGTTATCTGCGACTCTGAAGTTGTATGTTTTTGTAAAATTATTTGCATTTACTTTTACGGTAAAAGGGATCATTTCAGCCTTCTCACCTAATTTGCAATACACAGCATTTTGACCATCATATACCGTTCTACCAATAGGTTCAGAAGATGCCCCAATTTTAAATGAAAGATAGCTTGAAGGAATAACAGTAAAAATATAAGCTCTCGAAATTGGAAGTGAAACTTTGCCAGCCTCATCCATTGGATGTCCAAAAATAAAGACCTCATTACCCCTCACATAGGTGACTGTCCCTACCCCCTGAACGTTTAAATCACCTTCTATAAGATTTATAGCAACCGCATCACCGGGTTTTAAATTGGAAGAAATTACAGCTTCTTTACCAGAAATCTTTGTGCTTTCAATCATAACACTTGAAGAAAAGAGACTTTTTGATTTTAAAAAGTCTTCAAGATAATTTTTAGCAAAACCAGAAAAACCATTTACAAAAACAGGTGTAGAAATTTTTTTGAAAATTTTATCCTCTTTCTCTTTTGATGATGAATTAATAAGCCTATCTTCTTCAAGCATATTCTCTAGAGGCGTTATACCACATATTGGATCCTTTGAAAAACTCCACGTATAAGCTACTGCTCCAACCATCTTGCCATCAATATATACAGGGCTTCCGCTCATTCCTGCAATAACCCCACTATGTTCAAGATTCTGCCCCTTAAGTCTTGCAAGAATATATGATCTTCCCGGCGAAGTATTCTTAATCACATCTATAATTTCCACATCAAACTTTTCTGGCTCCCAGCCATTAAATACCGAAAGCCCATAACCTTTCATTCCGGGTTTAATCTCATCAATAGTTAAGTAATCCCTTGAATAAGAAACATTAACCAAAATCAAAACAAAAAATAGAAACTTCTTCATTTTTTCTCCGTTTATAACAGAATATTTTATAATATTTTTATCTCTTTTGCAAAAATAAGAGCAAAGAATTTCCCCAAGTCTTCAATATTTTGATTTTAATCCAAAAAATTATTAAAATAAATAGGGAGGCTATATGATTTTGAGAATATTAAAAAATTCAATCACAAAATGGTGGAAAAATATAAATTTATCTATTGTGGCAGCTCTTATAGCTTCTATAAACCCAGTATTTATCTTTATGTTTATTTACTCAAACAATATAATATTTGATAATTATAAACTATTAAAAGAAAATTTCTACCCTGTCATATTTTTCTATTTATTCTTGATGTCTATAGTAAATTTCTTCCCAACAACATTTACAATCACCTTATTTCAGAAAAGAATAATTGAAAAAGATAACTTAAGCCTTAAAGATTTTCTTTCTGGTTTCTGGAAAAAGATAGTTCAAACAATTTTACCATGGCTTGGACTCACACTATTTTTTGGTATAACATCTATTCTCATTATTTTTACAGGCTCTTTTTATGAACAGTTATTCCCAAATTCAGTTGTAAAAATATTAATACTCCTTTTTATATTTTTCATTTTTTCAATCTTTATATCAACTCAATACGTATTTTTCCCTCTTTATGTCTATGAAGAGGAAAAAATAAAAATTTCAAACGCCATGAAATTTGCAATGGAAATCACATTAAGAAACCCACATATAGTAATACCTGTATTCTTAATTGACGCAATAATACTTTTAGGTTTTATGTTTTCTCCTTATTTAAACATTCTTCTCATTACTGCCATCTACTACGGTATATCAAATATTTTCAAGCTATATCTATACCATGAATTGATAAAAAAATACACCGCCCCCACAAAAGTTAAAAATCAACTAACAAAAGTAGGAAATTCACCCTCTCCATGGCTTGAATTATTACAAAGCAAAAAAGAAGTAATTAAAAACAAAAATGATAAATAAGACTTTCACCTTAAAATAAATAGTTAATACCTACAGTAATCCTCCATCTCTCAATATTCTTTAATAATTCTGAATCCTTTAAATTATAAAGAAAAGTAAATTCTGCCTTCCAGTTTTGATTCAAAAAATAATCAGTAGCAAAAATAACCTTATAATCATTTTCATTAATTTGATGATAGAGCAATTTTGAAAAAGAAAATTCTGTTGAAAGTGATGTTTTAATCTTAGGATTCCACTCATAATCTATGGAAGCAATAATCCTGTATTGATTTGCCGAATTGAAAAGATAAATTTCGTTTGTGTCATAAAATACCAGAAGATTGGTATTAAAAGCATCGTGATAAGCATACCCACCACCAAGTTTAATATTATAATTATAAGAAGGTTTAAAAACTAAAACACCATCTCCAGAAATAGTATTGTGTTGTAAATTATTCCCATCAATTTTTATCATTGAATAAGAATTATATACTTCATCGAAAGTTAACTCCATACCCAAAAATTCAGTCACATCAAAGTCAAAAGATAGAGAAACATTATGAAGTGTGTAATATTGATTTGTCACACCATTTAATCCCATAGAATTTTCAAAATTATAAGATAAACCTGTTGTAAGAAATCCAAAAATATCCTGTTTAAATTCAGCTTTCCCTGAGAAGGATTGATTAATATCAGATGTATAGTTGTAATATGTTGATAGTTTTATTAATGTTTCATCTGTCGGCAATAACAAAATTCCAGCCCCAACACCACCTGTAAAATTATAATATACATTGTAAACCTCAACATCCGAATTCATATTAACAACGAACTTAAAATTCTCTTTCCCCCATTTACCAAGACCCTCTATTTTAAACAAATATAATTCAGTAGGGTAATAAGGAGATGAAAATAAAAGATTTGAGTCATATCCAAGCCCAATCCCACTTTTTAAAAATATATTTTTTTCAAGACAAAATAAAGAATTAGCCAATATTATCAAAATAAAAATAAACTTTTTTAACATAAAATTCCTCCCTAATTTTCTTCTCTTGCTTTTTTTTCTATATTTTCAATAGTCTTTCTTAATGAAATTCCTCTTGACAATTGTTTTGAAATATCAACTATTATCTGTTGTGGAGTTAATTTCAAGTCTTTACTTCTTATTATAATTCTCTGTATTGCGTCAAAAGCTGATGGATCCATTTCTTTATTTTTAACAATAAGATAAATAAGAGAAAAAGAATCGTTAGAGTTTATTCCAGCCGAATTAAGAAAGAGAATCAATTTAAATAAATTTTCAATATCTTTCTTTCTTAACTTTTTGTCATTGATTTCCCTTGATAACTCCATAAATTGTCGAGATGTGTATAATTCCGCAAGATAGAAAGCTATTTTTCTCACATTACCATCAGACCAGTAAGGAAAGTTACTCTCTTTAACAGAAGAAAGGACCTTTATTTTTTTGAGTATTTCTGTTGAGACTTCATAATAAGAACTTCCCTTCAATCTTTGTTCCTTCAAAATAACTATTAAATCTTCAAAGGGGATTCCTTTTTCTTTTGCATCTTCAAATATAGACAATATCACCTTTTGTTCAGACAAGGTAAAACCCCCATCCTTAAGGATGGAGGTAACCTCATCATTCTGCTGTGCAAGAACAAACCTGAAAACTAACATCATTATGAGTATATTAATTAACCTTTTCATAAATATTTCCTCTTTTATCTTTTACCTTTAGCACTTTTCTGCCTCATCATCTCTGCATTTTCTTGATTTTGGGAAAGGTTTCTGTTTTGAACTCTGTTCTGGTATTTATTCATATTCTGTTCTCTTTCCTTTGTCTGGACAACTTCTGTGCTATTTCTATTCCTTATTCTGTTTTCAACCATCTGCATAAGTGTATTTCTTTTCTGCCTGAGAGTTCCTTCTACGTTATCCTTATTTTTCTGATAGAATTCACCTACTTCGTAAAGGTCTTCTGGATTAAAGTTTCTGTTTCTTTCCATATATGTTTTCATAAATCTCAAAGTGTTTTCGTATTCTTTTTCTTCCTTTGATTCTTTACCAATCTGATTAAAAAGTCTATCACAGATCTTTTGAGCCTCTTCTTCAGAAACCTTTTCTTTCAACTTCAATCTTATCTGTTCTTCAAGCCTTGTTCTCTCTCTATCCCGTGTTTGAATCCTATTGGTGCTTATGACTGTATCATTTGTAGCACCCCAGAAAAATCCTGCTATCATAATCAAGCTTAACATACTTAATACTTTAAATTTCATATAGACCTCCTTCAGTCTGAAATTCTATATTCACCAGATGCATCCGGTAACTTCAAATAGAAATTATAGCTTTTTCAATTCCATTTTTATCTTTTATCTTGTAAATTGTATCTCCAGTAGTATAGATTATACTATCAACTACAAACTGATATTCAACTATGCTTTTCTTTTTTATTACTATTTCTGCTTTCCATACTTTTCTTTCTTCATCAAGCTGCATTGGAATTTTACTTTCCCAGTTATTAAAACTTCCAACAAGCTCTACACTTTCTTCTCCATTATATGGATAAGTTATAACTACCTTATGACTCCCTTCACCCTTAAAAAATACAATTCCAAAAATTACAAGCAAAACAAACGAAGCAGCTATTGCTATTCTTTTGTAGAGATTTAACAATACAAGTTTTTTATAACTTTCTATTCCTTCTATTTTTGAAATTATTTTATCAGTTATTGAATCTGTAAGCCTTATTTCTCCCAGCTTTTCTTCATTTTTTATAATTTCTATAATTCTCTTACTCATAATCAAAACCTCCTTTTTCCAAAATATTCAGAAGTTTTTCTTTTGCTCTGAAAAATTTTGTTCTAACATTTTCAACAGATATCCCAAGAACTTCTGCGATCTCTGTATCATTCATATTCTGGAAATATCTCAAAAAAATTATATCCTTTTCTTCATCTTTTAAACTTTCAATTGCATTCCAGAGGATCATTTTATCCTCCACTGATAAATAATTATTTTCCCAGAATGAAAAATCTTCATTCTTTTCGTCATAACTCATTTGCTTATTATTTTTTTTTCGCCGAAAATAATTTTTTATCATATTCATCTCTATTTTATAAAACCAGCTAAAAAAATTTTTCTTCAAATCAAACTTTTTTAAATTAAAATATATAGTAATGAATAAATCCTGCACCAGATCCATCGCATCTTCTCTATTTCTCAAACGAACATAAGCAAATGCAAAAGCTCTATCTTTGTAAAGTTCAATGAGCCTTTCAAAAGCCTTTTTATTTCCAGTTAAAGTATCTCTTATAAGCTCTTTTTCATCCATTCACTTCCTCATATATAAATACACATTTGAAAGATAATATATTACAAAAAATGAAAAAATTATTTTTTTATATTGTAAAATAGATGAGTAAAAAAATTAAATAATTTGTTTTTATAAATATAGAAAGGAATTGTTAACTGAGGATCGCCCAGAAAGCATTAATTCTGGACGACCCTTGTTCAATTTAAGGAACTTTTGTCCACATCTTATATTCTACGTTCGGATTAACGCCCTTTCTTTCAAAAAGTTTACTTAATGTGACAAATTCATAACCTCTTCTCTTCAATTCTGGAATAATTATATCAAGGGCTTCTGGAGTTGGATGAGGTAAAGGTTGAACATCATGAAGTAATATAATAACCCCATCCTGCATCTGAGAAATCACATTTTGAGCAATCTTACTTGCGGTCCTATCAGAAACCCCTGCCCAATCATAACCAACTATTCCACTCACAAATGGCAAATCGATAGCATCATATACACAGTATTATCAACTGCAAGATTAGGTGGACGGAAAAACTTTGGTTTTTCACCTGTATATTGCTCGATAAGAGCAGAAGTATTACTTACACTTGTCTTGATTTCATCAACAGTTTTTCCTGTAAGACTATCATATCCATAAGAATGATTTCCTATCTCACAACCCATATTGGTAATTCTGTCGATAACTGCTTTAGTTGAAGGACCAATTTTTTGTCCGATCATAAAAAATGTTGCAACTACATTATACTTCTCGAGCTTATCAAGCACTTTTGGAGTCAAGGTAGCATCAGGACCATCATCAAAAGTTAAAGCACATAGTTTATCTGGAACAGGATAGACTTCTTCTGAAGAAGATGTGCTACTCGTTCCAGAACTACCCTCTGGAGAAGATTGACAGGCAAAAACAAGAAACAAAAGTGAAAAAATCAGAAATTCTTTCTTCATACGAACACCTCCCTATTTTAAGCACTATAGTGCATTAAATAAACACGCCTTAATTAATTTAAATCTTTAAAGCAATTAACTATTAAACACGTGTTTATTATAAATTAAAAACAAAAAATGTCAATAGAAAAAATATTTTAAAATTATAAAAGTTTGATTTTTTTTTGACATATTTTTAAAATGTAAAAATAGAGGAGAAAATAAATGGACCTTGTAAAAATTTCTTCCAGATACCAGCTTGTAATTCCCAAAGAAGTAAGGAAATCCTTAGGACTTAAAGCTGGAGAATTGATAAAGATAATAATTTACGAAGGCAGAATTGAACTAATCCCTGTAAATTCCATTAACAAACTTAAAGGTTTCGTAAAAGGCATTGATACAAATATCGATAGAGAAGAAGACAGATTATGAACTTAATAGACTCCTCTTGCTGGATTGAATATTTTGCTGGAACAGATTTTTGCAAAAGTTATACAGACAAAATAGAACAAATTGATAATGTAATAGTTCCTGCAATTGTTATATATGAGGTTTTTAAAAAACTTTTAACAGAAACAAATGAAAGTAAAGCCTTGATCGCAATAGCTCACATGCAATTAGGTAAAGTTGTTGATATTGATTCAAATATTGCTATGTTAGCAGCAAAACTAAGTTTATATTATAAAATTCCGATGGCCGATAGTTTGATTCTTGCAGTATCTCGAAAATTTAAAGCAAAAATATACACACATGATGAACACTTCTCAAATATAGAAGATGTTGTATATATTCCAAAAAATTAAATTCCCCAAAAAGAATTCTCTTTTTGAAATTTTAATAATCATAAACCTCTGTTAAGGCATCAATTATATGTTTAACACCTCCACTCTCTGTCGGAAGAGAGTTAGCATTTGTATATATTCCAAAGCTACCAACCTCATGGTAAGAATGATAGGTAAAATGTAAACCATTTTCTCTCATTACCTTTACAACATCCTTTATCCACTTATCTCCACCTTTTGACTGATTTGTCATACATTCTATAAATACACCAAATTCTCCACAATAAAGAGGAACGTTATTTCTTTTACCCCACTCTATATATTTTTTGAATTCGTTTGAAATATAGTTTATATCTCTTACTGTTGGTTTTTGTCCAGAAGGAGACTTAAAGAAATCAATTGTAAAAAAGTTTTCTCCCGTAGCATTTTTTGTCTTCAAATATCCTTTGATAGAATATAAATTGTTAGTATTTACAATAATCCAGTCGTTATAACCAACATTTGCCCAGTGAGTTGTATTGGAAATATAGAGTGAATAATTTCCAGACGTTTTTTCTGTAGAAATCAATCCCCACTTTCCACTACCATTGTATGACCAATAGCTCCATTTATCCAAAGATTCAATGTAATTCGTAATACTTCTGATAAGGTTTGAATTTTTATCATACTCACTTAAAATATAATAGTCAAAATAAGCGACTCCAATGTTAGAATTTGCTTTACAGGCTGGCTTTGCAGCAATAGAATCGGGTTTTGGTTTGTGTAAAACTCCACCAATATTGGTCCAGTCAAAAGTTCCAGCTATTTTAGGATTAATTATATCTTCATTCCATACAATATCATCTGGAAGTTGAATTCTATTTGAATCTGGATAAGCACCTCCATCCTGATTTGAAAAGGAAGTCCACATAGTCAATTGATGAGTATATTCTATAGGAGAATAAAAATGAAAAGTATACATTACATTAAAATCATCAACTAAAAAGAAATTCATATTAGAATCGGAAGACCAGTTATTTGAAACTGCATTGAGTCTTTCAACTATTATTATCTGGTTTGAATTGACCTTTCTTATTTCTTTTACCAATTCCTTTGCAAGATTTATCCATTGATCCTTAGACTTTGAGGTATTAGGTTCATTAAGCAAGTCATATCCTACAACTATTGGTTCATTTTTATATCTATCTGCTATAGCTCTCCATAGAGCTTTAAGCCTTTTTTGATTTTCCACATTATCCCATAATGCATTTCCAGTTCCAAGGGATTGAAAACCTCCTTGAGGAACATGCATATTAAAAATTATATATATTCCATACTTTTTTGCCCACGAGATATTCTGATCCAGCCACTGCCAGCCAGAAGCCTTATATACATAAGGTTGACTATCTTCTTCAAAAAGTCTATAGTTAAGATAAAATCTTACTACATTCATATTCATATTTTTTATTCTTTGAAAATCAACTTCGGTATGGTGATTATAAGGAGGATTTGCTGGATTTCCCCAGACTTCATTACCAAGACAAACTCCCTTTAAATTACTTTCGTATCATTTGAACCAACTACAAGGTCAGTCCCTTTCACCCTGACAAATTCATATGGAGGAGTATAAACTGGTTTAACTTCAGCCTGCGAATTAGACTGAAAAATACTGCAACTCATAACAAAAATAGATAAAAAAATTATATAGAACATAAGCACCTCCATCTATATTTACTTTAAAAAATAAAAACAATGAAATTTTTATAAAAAAAATCGGGTTGCAACGTTGCAACCCGATTTTATATATCTCAATTTTTTGTGTAATAAATCTCATCTAGCCAGAACTTCGACATAGGAACAAACTTTTTATCCTGTGCAATCCCAAGTAAAATATTCACATCCTTAAATTTTATCGAAGGAACAAAATCAGATAGAGGAATAGAAATTTCATGCCATTTTCCATCTGCTTTATATCCATAAGATTCAAGAGAAAGCCATGATTCTGTCTGATAACCATGTTTTATCAAAACTCTCAAATCTCCAGCACCTGGAACCGCCTTGATTGAAAATTTAAGATGTCCATTTTCAAATCCTGTAAAATCCTGAGAACCTGGATTTACTTTATGAAATCCAAAACCAAACCAGCTTCCAGAACCAGCAATTATATGCAAAGCCTCTTTACCTGCATAAATATCTTCCTTTTCAACTTTAATCTTACATGTTCCCTCCCAGATGTAAACTCTAACTTTTGCTTCTGGTTTTGATCCCATGTGAGAAAGTTCCAGTTCGTAACCTCCGCCATATACATCACTATAAATTGGAAAAATGTTTGGATCAGTTTTTAGTTCGATTTTTTCTGGAACCACTTTTTTTTCCTCATTTTTTATAGTTGTTTCACTTTTAGCACATGAAACAACAAGAACAAAAGTAAGCAAAAGCAATAAACTTGAAATAGCTCTCATATATTTCCTCCTTCTAAAAATAGGTTATCGATAACCTTAAATATTTTAAAAAAAATCTTCTTTTTGTCAATGCAAAAATAATATTTATTTAAAAAATTATTTTAAAATCTTAAGGCAGGCTGTTGTTGAATTCACAAGCAACCTGCCCTCTATTAAAAGATACTACCAGGTCTGCATTTCAATTTTGCCAATAGATACGCTGCTACTTAAAGACTTTATAGAAAATGTTTTTGTAGCTCCAGTTGAAACAGCATTATTAAAATATACAGTAATTGTCTTTCCAGCATCTATAGCCTGTGTCAAAGTTTCACCATTAAAGCTGACTTCTATAAGCTGACTATTTAAGGTAGATGAGCTTGTAATTAATGCTTTGTACTTTCCAGTCTGTGTGGCAGTAACATTCCAGCTTTTTGCAACTCCATTAGCAATACTTCCAACATTTTGTGTGACAACACTAGGAATGTGTATAGTGATGGAAGATGATGAAGAAGAACTTGATGAAGAAATGCTACTGAAACTTGAGGAGTTACTACTTGAGATTGAAGAAGAACTTGAACTACTGCTCGAAGAACCAGAGTAATGTATATATCTTGACGTATTTACTTTTGATAACCAATAGTTCTTTACCTCGCCATTTATCTCAACTCTTGAATCTCCCCACGGCAATGTCCAATTATGAGCCTGCCAATCAGAGTTAATATAGACAAATGCTCTTATATCATATGTTTCAATCATATTGAACACCCTACTCAGATAGTCTTTAAAGGTTGTGGCATTTTGTCCTTCTGCAGGAGTTTGAAATCCAGATTCGGCAATTATTACAGGTTTTTTATTTTTTGCCCATTCAATACTTCTTTTGAGATTTTCGTCTATTGTACCAGGCCATGGCCCTACAATACTTCCATTAGCTTCTTTTGTACTCATACAAACATCATGATTAAACACTGAAAATCCAATCCAATTAACATATTGATCACCGGGATACAACCAAAAAGCATCTCCATACCCTCTCACAGGGTGATAAACAAATTCAACATTACTTACTCCATTTATGTTTTTGATCCTATTAGCCATATAATTAAAAGCATTTTTGTATGCTGAAAGATCAACTTCAGGTGCAATCGACGGATCATCATACAAATTTTTACCCTGAGATGCATACTTGTTTAAAATATCAATCCATGGTGTAGTGGTTTTATTTGCAAAAATTCCTATTGAAACTTCATAATCTAACCTTACAAGAAATTTTACTGTTGGATATTTTTTAAAAGTAGCTGCAAATTTATCAATCTGTGTGTTCCATTTACCTTTTGTGATATCTACACAGGCATTATAGACAGCATTTGGTCCACTATAACCTCCAGCCGTTGGATTATCCTTTATGCTTATAGCCACTTCTATAATGGAATTTGGATAGGTTTTTGCAACCCAATCAAGAAAAGACTGATTATTCGCATCATCTCCCTGATTAATTGTTCCAGTATATAACTCTCCATAATGAGATGATCCGACTGGAACTTTACCTACTCCATTAATATAATTTAAATATTCACTTTTGAATGTTTGTCCAACCAAAAGAAGAGTTTTACCAGCACTAAGACTTGAAATAGAAGAATAAACAGTTGAAACTGAAGAAAAACTTGAACTACTACTGGATGATAAACTACTACTTGAAGATGAGCCGCCCATTAAGGTTGAAAAAAGTGTTGAAGAGCCGTGCAACCAGTAAGATTTGTTTAATTCTACAAGCCACTTGCTTCTTATTACGGAATTAATTTGAACTCTACTATCCCCCCAGTAACCTTCTGGATATGGCGGTGCCCATTTTGCTTGAGAGTCCCAATCTGCATTAATGTAAGCCACGGCTTTTATTACATCAGAATTACTATAAATATATGAGAAAAATGAAAGAAACCACTCGTTCCATATTTGATCTGCTGTTTTATTAACAGTTCCAATCCCGGCATTTCCATCCCACACAGAGCTTATGTATTTCTTTGTTAATGCTTCAAGATCATATCCCTGTGGAGTTGATTCACATATCATAACTGGCTTCCCGTGAGCTCTTGCAAAAGATAATACTTCATCTGCGAGTTGTTTCTGTGTTGGGGAGCCATTGTGACTTTCATTGGTGAGTAAAAACCATGATAATCCAACCCAGTCTACATATGAATCACCGGGATACCAATCAGCTATATTTTCGTGTGTGTTGTTTTCGAGAATATCATCAATTGGAGATGCACAGGATTGCCATACAGATGCAAAATTATTTGCTCCAGCATTTCTTATTCTTGTAACTATTCTTCTAAAAGCATTGATATAATCAGTCTTCTTGTTATATCCAGTATTCCAGCAACCATCGAACTCATATCCTATTCTTAAGTAAACTGGCTTGCCTAGTTTTTTGATAAAGGTAGCAAGTCTGTCAATTTGCGCATCATAGCTTCCATTGGCAATCATGGAAAGACCATTTGGATAATATTGTTCTGTCATATAAAGACCTATGACTAAGACAGAGTTTGGATAACCATATGCTGCATTGTGTGCATTTAAAGGGCCTGCTCCCCAATCAACATCACCAACAACATTTCCATTTAAGTCTTCTCCAAGTCCTCCATAAGGGTAATAAGCACTTCCATTTCTCACATCATAGAAGTTTAGATAAGTTGTAATACCAGATGGAGTAGGAAAATAGCCACTCTGAACATAGTTATAACAAGAAGCCAGATCCTGTCCTATAATCATCAAAATTTTACCCGATGGTGGAACCATAATAGACTTATTTCCTTTTAAAGAAATAGAATTTTCTTCTTTTACTCCTTCAGGCTTAAAACTACAAGTAAACAAAATCACCGCAATTAAAAAACAAAAAAGATTTTTCCACATAACTTCCTCCTTTAGGTTATCGATAACCTTTAAATAATTACTAGCAAAATTTATGCCAAAATACATCACAAAAACTCTATATTCATATAAGAAAAATAAATAAAAAAATAAAACTAAAAACTATGCACATTTTTGAACATTCATCTGTGTGCAAAATTGTGCATATTGTGTTATCGTTAAAATAGTTTGTTTTTAATAATATATTGTCAATCAAAAAGTTAAATATTTTAAAACCCCCTACTTCAACTTAAATGGCATAATTTTTGCTAAGATATTTTAACACGCGTTTAAAAATATAATTTTGATTTATATTTAATTAATCTTTTTTTTAAAACTCGTGCTTCAAATTCCAATATTGTTAAGGAGGATATATGAAAACAAGGCTCTTCATTTTTGTATCTTTTTTCTTTCTGTTTTCCTGTAGTATTCAAAATTTTGACAGGACAGAAGAAATTTTTTCAGAAAGCAAATCTAAAGCTACTTTGATAGCAACTATCGAAGCAGAAAGAATGGCAAAAGGTGGTTCTTACACCTCTTATATTACTTCCCCTTTTGGAGGGGTTGCACTTTATGCAAATAATGATTATTGTTCCACAAATTTTTATTTCACAAACATCCCGGGTCAATATCAAATTGAAATAAGGGGACAATCTTCAACTTCTACTCCAGCAATAGGAAGTATTTATATTGGTGAAACAAAGGTCGGTGATCTAAGTTTTGGCAATTCTGCTACTGTAACTTCATTAACCTGTAATATTCAAACAACACCAAATTTAAAAGAAATTAAAATAACAGGAGAAAAAGACAACGGCTCATGGGACCTTTATGTTGACTGGATTAAAATCTATTACATTGGTTCTCCCCCTGCTTTACCACCTGCACCTCAAACACCTTCACAAGGAGTATGGTATTCTGGAAATTATAGAAACCTTTTTAAAGAACGTGGCTATTCAGATGCCGAAATTAATGCAAAAATAAACACAGCTGTTTCTAATTTCTTCTATGGACCAGACGATATTCGTTGTTATTATCCAGTTGGAAGTGATATGGCATATATACTTGACTCAGGAAATAATGATGTAAGAAGTGAAGGAATGTCATATGGTATGATGATAGCCGTTCAGATGAATATGAAAAATGAATTTGACAGACTATGGAAATGGGCAAAAACCTATATGCAACATCAAAGCGGAGATAGAGTTGGATATTTTGCATGGCAATGTTCTACAAGTGGAAATAAAATAGATAATAATCCTGCTCCAGATGGTGAGGAGTACTTCGCAATGGCTTTGTATTTTGCCTGGAAAAGATGGGGAAATGGCACTGGAATTTACAACTATCAAGCTGAGGCAGATAATATATTACACCATATGCTCCATCAGGATTTATACGCAGGGCAATATTCTGGCGTAACAAAAATGATAAATACTCAAAGCACACAAATATGTTTTGTACCTTATGGGTCATCGTATGAACATACAGACCCATCATATCATTTACCAGCTTTTTATGAACTATGGGCAAGATGGGCTAATGCTGACAATTCATACTGGAGTCTTGTGGCAACAGCAAGTAGAAATTTCTTCAAAACAACATGCCATCAAACAACAGGTCTTAACCCTGATTATGCATATTTTGATGGAACACCAAAGAACGATGGTGGGCATGGAGATTTCAGATTCGATGCCTGGAGAACAATTATGAATATTGTTGTTGATTATTACTGGTGGAAAGTAGATGATTGGGCTGTGACACAGGCAAATAGACTTCAAGACTTCTTTAAATCCGAAGGTGTATCAACACATGGAAACCAATATTCGTTAGCAGGGCAAAAACTTGCTTCTGATCATTCCCCTGGACTTGTTGCTATGAATGCGGTTGCCGGTCTCATAGCAAACAAACAACAGGTATGGGAATTTATAGATGAATTATGGAATATTCAACCAACAAGAGGCCAATACAGATATTATGATGGTTGTTTATATTTATTTGGTCTTTTACACTGTTCGGGTAAATTTCAGATATGGGGTAGAGATGAAACATCAAGTTCAATAAGCAGCTCAAGTTCTTCTTCAAGTATTAGTTCATCATCAATCAGTTCAATCTCTTCAAGTAGTTCTTCTACAAGTTCTATTTCTTCAAGTAGTAGCTCAAGCTCGGTCGCTTCAAACACTCCATACAATGGAGTAATTCAACTACCAGGGCTTATTGAGGCAGAAAACTTCGATAATGGTGGACAAAATGTTGCTTACTATGATACAACAAGCGGCAATTCTGGAAATGCATATAGAACTACAGATGTAGACATTGAGTCTACCTCTGATGCAGGTGGTGGATATAATGTAGGCTGGATTGCAAATGGAGAATGGCTTAAATACACTGTTAATGTCCCACAAACAGGAACATACAATATTGAAGTAAGGGTTGCTTCCATAAATAGTGGAAGAACATTCAGAATAGAGTTCAATGGAGTTGATAAAACTGGCACACTTACTGTTCCAAACACAGGTGGATGGCAAAACTGGCAAACTATAACAAAGACTGGAGTAAGTTTATCAGCCGGTCAACAGGTTATGAGAATTTATTCTATGGGAGATGGATTTAATATTAACTGGATAAAAATTACTTCTACTTCTTCTTCAAGCGTTAGCTCCAGCTCCTCATCTGTAAGCTCGAGTAGTTCTTCTGGTGTATTAAATCCTTACAATCAGGTTGAAATAGAAAATTATTCTTCGCAAAGTGGAACATCTATATTAAATGGAGATGGTGGAACAGTTGTAAGATTTAATTCAACAACAAGCTGGGTTTCTTTTAATTTTGATTTTGGTTCCTCTGGACCTAATAGTGTAACATTCAGAGCAAAGGACCCAAACTATGGAGCAAATATCATCTTAAGACTTGATAGTCCTAATGGGCAAGAAATAGGACGAGTTTATCCATCTGGTGGCGGAGTATGGAATACTGCTTCTAATGGCTTATATCCAAGACCAACAGGTGTAAGGACAATTTATATAATGACTTCCTCTCCAAACGTTGAAATTAACTGGTTAAAATTTCAATAACTATAAAACAAAGGGTTGCATTTTGCAACCCTTTGTTTATCTAACCAACCCCTCTATCCTTTTAACGACCTTTTCACTACTCCAGAATTCCCAGTTATGAAATGTGTTTTCTCCCCCAATTATTTCTGGTATAACATCTAATGATTGAAATTTTTCCTCAAATAATCTTTTTTGTTGTTTAAAATATATAGAATTTTTTTCACAGAAAATATGTATCTTACCTTTGAAATCTTTTAAGATATAAAGCGGATTTTCCTTTTTCCACAAATCATTGTCATTCGCAAAAAATTTTTCGTGAATTTTATATTCTCCACTTTTTTTATCCAGTATAAAGTAATCATATGTCCCCGATAAAAAAATAAAAATTCCATTTTTTCTATTAATATTAAACTTTATAGCTCCCTCTACCCCAGTAGAAATTCCAATAAAAACCTCATTATAAGATTTATTCTTTAAAATAAGATTTCTGAAATTATCCAGTTCAAAAATCCATCTTGAAATATTTTTCCCCTCATACAAAGGATAAACAAAATTGATTTTATAGGGAAATAAAAAAAGAATCTCGTTTGAAATCTTATTTAATTTCCATTTTTCTATTATGTTGGTGGGTAACTGGCTATAACTATCCTTTGTATCTATATACCCCGGAAAAATCCACACAACTTTTTTAAAATTATTTGTATTTCCATAAAGATAGATAGAAATACTTGTATTTTTGTATTCAAAGCTGTAAATAAAAGAATACAAGATTAAAAATAATATAATCCTATACATTTCTCAACTTAAACTTAAACACAAAGAAAAATGTTCCAATAATATAGATAATCACACCTGTTAAAAGTGTCCATTTGAATCCATATAACACAGAAATATAAATACTTACAAAGTTAGCGACAATTGAAAAAATTCCATTCACAGCCCACATCCAGGGAATAGATTTCGTAAACTTTGAAATAGCCCTTATGCCTGATGGCATCATCATTCCCATAAAAAATCCGTTTAAAACAATAAAGAATACCGATAAAATCAATCTTAAAACAAAGGAAAGCCCCACAATTTTATCACTGAAGAAATAAAGTATTAAAAAAACTATTGGCACAGAGATAACAATTCCAATACAACCTGTTAATGCTGCTTTAAAAGGATTTTTCATCTTTTCAGATAGTAAACTCCCTACACCGGCAGAAATAAGTAAGGATGCAAGCACAATAGAGAATGAATACGTTGGATGGCCAAGAATCAAAATATACTTCTGAATAAGAACATTCTCAATAAGCATAAAACCAAGCCCCAATGCCATAAAATAGAGTAATGTTCCAGCTTTGTTTGGAAGCTTTCTTATTCCACCAATATTTAATAAAAGTAGTGGCACAAGCAAAAAGATTAAACTATAGAAAACAACAGTCTCAGTTATCTTTCTTAACATTATAAATGGCTGTGGATAGTAAAATCTGAATTTCATAACTTCAGAAGTTAATTCTTCGCTTTCAGGTTTTACATGTTGGGAAAAGAATGGCCAATCATCTGTTGAAGGTCTTAAGTCCTGTTCACTCTTTTTATAAATTTTCTTTATATTATCAGCTAAAATTATCTCTGAAACATCATTCTTTAAATCTTTCCCCGGAATATAAACCACTTTATGTCCAAGTGAAGCCGTATAAGCTAACATTTTCTTAATCTCATCCTGAGTAAAACCACCTTTTTTAACCAGAATTTTACACTTTGGATAACCACTTGACTCTTCAGCAAATATCATTATTGAATTTTTAAACTCTTTTGAAATACCAAGCCTTTTGAAGGCTTCTCTCCACAAAGAGGCAAATCTCTTAATATGTGGTAAAGGATTACTCAAATATACAATTCCCCCTTGATTAAGGTGATTGTAATAATCCATCATTGCCTCAACCGTAAAAAGATAGCTTTCAGCAAGTGTAAAAGAACCAGACGACATAGCAACCTGAGAGATTGAATTATCAAAAACCAACACATCATATTTTAATTTTGAAGTTCTTAAGAAAAATCTACCTTCCTCTCTTACAATATGAACGTTTGAAAAACTTCCGCCAGGTTTGAATTCATTTGAATAAAAATTTTTGAAAAGATTGTAAATTGTTGTATTAAATTCTGCCCCATAAATATTTTTTGCACCAAATCCAAGAGCTGTTAATACATCTTTACCAGCCCCTACCCCAACTATACCTACATTCTCTGGATTCTTTTTTATCACATACGGATAGTTATGAGCAGGTGTTATAAACTGATATTCTTTAAAATTTTTTCTTGGAGCATAAAAATATGTGTAGCAGGTAAAATCAGCAGTGACAAACTTACTTCCGTTTGTTTTTTCTACCATTACAACATAGCCAAAGTTATCCCAATTTTTGAATAGAATTTTTCCAGTTGCACTCACATCTTTCTTTTCAGTGCTTACTCTTATTTCAAGATTTTTGTAATTCTTGAAATAAGATAAATAGACAGGTATGGCAACAAGAATAAAGATTGAAGGTATCCAGTGAAAACTGAACATAAAAAGGAAAGAAACCAATATCATCGCAAGACCAAGATAAAAGATAAGAACAAAAGGCCCATTATTTGGAAAAAATAAAAGCATAAAAACAACACCAAGACCACCACCAACAAGGTCAAAGAAATACAAAAGAGTTATTTTTTCCTTAAAATGAGTGAATATCAAAGAAAAGATATAACCACCAAGAAAGAAAGGAATTACAAGAAGCATAAAAAAGTGCTTGAAATATTTTTGTTGAACTGGGTCAAAAGCCACAGAATTCATCACAAGTGGAATCTTATTTATTTCCCTTATTACAATTGGAACTACGAATGCAAGTGCTAAAGCAAAAATAGAAACAATAATCGGCGTAAATTTCAAAATAAATTTAGGAGTAAAATATACAAAAATCCCTCCCACACCAATACCAAACAAAGCAATTGACAAAACTATGAAAGCAAAATGATACCAGAAAGTTGCAGCA
The DNA here is from genome assembly GCA_037479045.1 of Brevinematales bacterium. GTDB lineage: Bacteria > Spirochaetota > Brevinematia > Brevinematales > JAOACQ01 > JAOACQ01. Next base: position 30,893 of record JBBFLL010000015.1, read on the forward strand.
AACACTCTATTGAGAAGAGATTCAATACATAGTATAACAAGAGAAGTTAAAAAAACACCAAAGCCTATAGCAAAGATATTAATAAAATTTTTAATAGAAACTTTCTTGCTCATTTTAATGCTCCCAAAAATTCTTTAAAATCTTCTGGAATAGGTGCAAAAAATTTCCTTTCCTGACCTGTAAATGGGCAATTAAACTCAATTCTATAAGAATGAAGAAGCTGTCTTCTTACATTTTTAAAACCCTTTATTCCAAGATAAAAATTGTCTTTCAGTTTATCGCCTACGATTGGATGTCTTATTGAAGCAAGATGTTCTCGAACCTGATGTTTCCTTCCAGTAATTATCTCAACTTCAAAATATGATACACCCTTCTTCGATTTTATAAGCCTTACAAGGCTTGTGGCAGGTTTGCCGTCTATTTTTTCATTTATCCACTTTTCCTTAAATGAACTTTCTCCATAACAGATAGCAAGGTAGATTTTTTTCACTTCTTTTTTTGTCCATAATTCTTTGAACTTTTGAAATGCCAGTTCATTTTTGGCAAACAGAATAACTCCACTTGTTTCTTTGTCAAGCCTATGAATTGCTTTAATTTCATTACTTTTCTTTTCAATCCTGAGCAAATCTTCAAGGGAATTTTTTGAAGCATTACTCAAGATGAATGGCGGTTTATTAACAACAATAATAAACTCATCTTCATATATAATTTCAAGTTCAAATTTTTCCTTTTTTTCGCCAAAATATTCAACAACATCTCCTCTGTGGAGAAGATGTTTTGAAATCCAAACTCTTTTATTGTTTACAAATACAAGTTTGCTATCAACAATTTCTTTTGCCGCTTTTTTTGAAATACCGAAAGATAAGGCAATAAAATCAACAAGTTTAAGACCATCTTCTTTGACAACAAAGGATCGCATTTTAATTCTTTTGTTTAAAGTTTATCGAAAGTCCCAGTATAACTAAAATAAGTCCCGAAACTATAGTAAGAACAGAAATAAAAGCATAAAGTCCATCATAATTCGTAGTTATAAAGTAAGTCAAATAAAACCCAATATAAGTAATTAAAATACCAGATACTACAAATATCCAGTTCAATTTATTCATTAAACTTTTATCCATTTTTCACCATCCTATCCTTTAAAGATTGATATATTTTACAATGAAAATTTCATATACTCAATTTTTCAAGCATTTTATTCCTGAAAAAGATAATTAAATCAATAAGCACCATAAAAAAATTCAAAACATAAAAGAAAATCACAAAATCTTTTGAATAAAGAATCTTATGAATTATTCCCGAAATATACCCAATAAGTATAATAAATAAAAATATTGCACTTTTACCCTTTGTTGACCTCGATTTATAAGATTTAACAATAGAAAATGGCCAAGCAAACCCAAAGCAAATCAACATAATAACTTCAAATACACTTAATCCCTGCATTCTACAAACCTTTTAAGTAGTTTTATAGCCTCAGAAGAATTTGGAAACAATTTTTCTCTATCCTTAAAACTTTTATTATGAACCTTTTTTCTATTATAACGAAACAACCTTCTTTCCTGTTTCATAATATCTCTGTCAATATAATGCAAAAGCTCATGATATATAACAAAATCAAGGACAAAATCTGGAAAGGCGGCGGTCTTGAAAACGGGATGAATTCTTATTTCATTCTTTTTTATATCATAACAGCCAAAAGTAATACGACGATATCTCTTTTTTAACTGTCCTTTACTCCATTTGATTTCAGGAAGTTCTTTAAGATTAAAAAAAGACTGGTTAACATTTTGAAGTTTATTATACAAAAAATTCTTGTCCATCTTAAACCTTGAATTTCGGAGGGAGAGGGATTCGAACCCCCGAAGCATTGCTGCTTAACGGTTTTCAAGACCGCCGCCTTCAACCACTCGGCCATCCCTCCAGAATCGAAGAGAAAATAATCTTCTTAAAGGAAATTAGCCAACTGAGGGACTTGAACCCTCAACCTACTGATTACAAGTCAGTTGCTCTGCCAGTTGAGCTAAGTTGGCAAAAATAAGTATAATATTTTACCAAAAATCTTAATTTTTGTCAATTTCTTTAACTATAGGATAACATCTTTCGCATAACTCTGGATGATCTGAGTAATTCCCTACCTCAGTTGAATAATTCCAGCATCTTGCACATTTTTTGCCATCAGCATAGTCGCTTGATATATTCCACCCTTCATTTTCAATCATCGGATCATTCAAACTTGAAACAATTTCAACACTCGAAACTATGAAAATAAACCTTAAATCAGCTTTATAAGCATCAAGAATTTTTTTAATAGCATCATTCTTTGGCATTATAATAATCTTGGATTCAAGACTGCTACCTATAGGTTCTCCCTTCTTCCCGCTTCTTAAAAATTCTATAGCTTTAAGCACATCATCTCTTATTTCCATAATTTTTTCAAAATCAGAAAATAGTTTGGAATTATTCCACTCTTCAACTGGAGAAAGCCAGTCAAGAAGATGAACACTATCTTCATCATTCTTTGAGAAAAATGTTTTATAAACTTCTTCCATTGTAAAAGATAGAATTGGAGAAAGCATAATCATCATTCTTTCAAGTAAAATATAAAGAACTGTCTCTGCAGATAATCTCTCTCTGGAATTAAGCGGATATATGTATAACCTATCCTTTAAAACATCAAGGTAAAAAGAGCTTAAATCAACAGAACAGAAATTATATATCTCTCTGAAGGCTCTATAAAACTCATACTCATCATAAAATTTTTCTACATTCTTAGATAGTTGATAAAATTTTGCAAGTATAAATTTATCCACTGGAATTAAGTTATTATATTCAAGCATCTTTGACTTATCAAAGTTATGCAAATTACCAAGCAAATATCTGAATGTATTTCGTATCTTTCTATACATATCCACACATTTTTGAATCATATTTTCGCCAATTCTCAAATCATCTCTATAATCTTCAGAAACAACCCAGATTCGGAAAATATCTGCACCATATTTGTCGTAAACCTCTTTTGGAGCCACAGCATTACCTAAACTTTTATGCATCTGCCTTCCCTGTTCATCAAGCACCCAGCCATGAGTTATAATTGTTTTATAAGGTGCATTCTTTTTTATCGCAAGAGAAGGCCATAGTGAAGACTGAAACCACCCTCTATACTGGTCATTACCTTCAAGATAAACATCAGCAGGACTTCTCAATTCTGGTCTTTTATCCAGCACTGCATAATGAGAAACACCCGAATCAAACCATACATCAAGAATATCTTTTTCTTTCCTGAAATTCTTTCCACCACATTTTGGACAGGTTGTTCCATCTGGCAACAATTCCTTTGCTTCTTTCTGATACCAGACATCCACACCATCTTTCTTCATTATATTGACAACATTGTCTATAAGTTTTTTGTCAACTATTGCTTCCCCACAATCTTCGCAATAGAAGGCTATTATTGGGACACCCCAATGTCTCTGTCTTGAAAGACACCAGTCGGGTCTATCTTCAAGCATATTCTTTATTCTCTGTTTACCCCACTCTGGGACCCACTTTATATCTTCAATATATTTAAGAGCAAGAGAAGAAAGTGAGCTATCAGAAACTTTAAAGAACCACTGCGGCTTTGAACGAAATATTATTGGATTTTTGCATCTCCAGCAATGTGGATAACTGTGAGTTATATCTTCTCTTTCATAAAGTAGCCCTTTTTCTTTCAAAAAGTTAATTATTTTTTCATTCGCATTAAAAACATTCATTCCAGAGAAATTTTCAACGCTTTCATCAAATGTTCCATCATCCTTTACAGGCGAAAGCTGCTCAAGACCATACTCAAGACCTATAACGTAGTCCTCTATACCATGACCTGGAGCTGTATGTACTATTCCAGTTCCTGTGTCCATAGTAACGTGTAAACCAAACACAATTTTACTTTCTCTTTCTATCCAGGGATGATGAACTTTCATTTCTTCAAGATCTTTTTTTGTAAGTTTTATAAATTCTGGATTTGTAATTCCTTTAATGCTTACAACTGAATTTAAAAGTTTTTCTGCCACTATCAGATATTCACCTTCAACATTGACAGCAACATAACTTTCCTCTGGATGAAATGAAAGCCCTGTATTTGCAGGTAATGTCCATGGAGTTGTAGTCCATATCAAAACAAAAACCTTTTTACCATTCAAACCAGAAACATTATGCTTCACAACTGGAAATTTCACAAAAATAGAAGGCGAAGAGTGATCGTGATATTCTATTTCAGCCTCTGCAAGAGAAGTTCCACAGGAAATACACCAGTAAACTGGCTTCATTCCCCTGTAAATGTAGCCGTTTTTTACAAGTTCTCCAAAAGCCTCTACTATTGCAATTTCATATTCTTTTGACATTGTAAGATATGGATTGTCAAAATCACCTATCACACCAAGTCTCTTAAAAGCATCCATCTGAATCTTAACATACTTCTCTGCATATTTTCTACAATGCTTTCTTAATTCAACAGGGTCAATTGAATGTGCCTTCTCTCCAAGACTTTCAATAACCTTAAGTTCTATAGGAAGCCCATGACAGTCCCAACCAGGAACATAAGGAGCTTTATATCCCCTCAAGAATTTGTATTTATTCAAAATATCCTTTAAGACTTTATTTAAAGCTGTCCCACAATGTATTTCTCCATTTGCATATGGTGGTCCATCGTGAAGAATAAACTCTTTCTTACCTTCTCGCTTTTCAAGCTGCTTTTTATATAAACCAATCTTTTCCCATCTTTTTATCATCTCTGGTTCTTTTTGAATAAGATTGGCTTTCATTGAAAATTCAGTTTGCGGAAGATTAACAGTTTTACTATAATCCATAATTCCCTCTGTATTATTAAAATAATTTATTATTATAAAACTATTTTGCCTTAAAATCAACTTTCCGAATTGATTTTTATTTGATACAATAGGCTTTCCGAATTGATTTGTGTTACCGCTTCCTTTAAAATTTTTAATCAAATCAGTAACAAAAAATTGGATCTAAATTTGACAAAAAAAAATAATTTAAAATTCAAACAACCTATAGGTAAAATAAAAAAGGAGGGTGGCCTATGACATGGATAATTGTTGCTGGCATGCTTCTTCTTTTACCAGTTCTTGCATTTTAATTGCCTGAAATCTTAACAAACTTGGCCGGCCGGTCGAAAATTAAAAATTAATGATGAGGCTACTATGTTAAAAATATTGTATTATTTTGCAAAAAATAAATTAAATAAGATTTCTAAATTTTTTTTACAAGATCTGGGTATTTTAGCATTAATTACATTACTCATAATAAGTGCTTTTTTAGCTTATTATAAATTTGTGCTATTATTAAATGAAACACTCAGACAAACTATCTTTGCTATTTTATGGATTAATTATATTGCTTTATTTAACATTTCTTTAATTTTTTCTCAATTTATAGAAGAAAAAGAAGCCATTTTATTTACTAATTCTACTTTCCCTTTAGAAAAAACTCTTTTATTTTTTATGTTAAAAAGATTTTTGAACAAGGCATTTCATTTAATTCTGCAATTTGTTATAATATTGCCACTTTTAATTTTTCTCAATATCCCTTTTCTTTTAAAAAGTTGTATATTCTTAAGTTTTTTTCTTATAGGATTGCGTAGTATTTTATGGGATTATATTCAAAAGCTATTACCTAATTATAGGATAATTAGCTGGCCATATATTTTTCTTATGTTAATATTATGGGCTTTTATAACTCTGAGAATAGATTTATTCTATTTAGGAATTATTTTTGAACTCTTGTCAATAACAATTTTAACTGTTTTAATAAGAAAAACTTATTTAAATTTTCTAATCTTACAAAAAAGATCCTCCTATCTTAAAAAAAGAAGTGCAAGATACTATCCTAATAAAGTTTCAAGTATATTTATTATTTCAAAAACAATTATAAAACTCTTAAACAAAACAGAAATCTTTATAACTTTCACAGTTTTATCAGGTTTATTGTACGGAATTTGCTATATTTTTTTCAATGCAAGTTTAATGGAAAAGGAACAAATTAAAATTGCCTTAATATTATTTTGGCAACTCATTTTTTTTATAATTTCTTCACTGAATATGTCCATAAATGATTCTCAGTTAATATATATAATAAAACTTCAGCCAGTTTCTTTTAAAAAATTTTTCATAATTTCTAACTGTATTTTTTTATTTGTGTTTATTTTTCTATCGCCAGTTTTTGTCTTTAGTTTGTTGAGAGAAACTATAACAACTTTGTTTTGTTTTTTATTTGGAGTGTCATGGTTAATATTCTTCTGGTGTTTAAGTTTTATCCTTAAATACAAAAAAATCTTTTTAATATTAGTGGGTTTTCTTTCCTTTTTAGTATTTCTTTTTGGAATTTTTTTACTCAAGTGGTATTTCTTGATAATCTGGTTTCCAATAATCATTATTACATGGAAAATAGGAAATAAAAGATATTTGAATATGACGGAGGAATTATTGTGATAAAATTTGAAAATGTAACAAAGGATTATGGAAATGGCAAAGGGATATTTAATATTTCTGTTTCTTTTGAAAGCGGAATAATCGGAGTATTAGGTGAAAATGGTGCTGGCAAAACTACAATGTTTAAGCTAATTTTGGGATTACTAAAGCCTGACCAAGGCATAATAAGCATAAATGGTAAAAATCTATGGGAATTAAATAACATAGTTGAAACAAAAAAAATTATAGGCTATCTTCCTCCTGATGATTATCTTTTTCCATATTTGACAGGTAGAGAAAATCTTGAGCTAATTTCATACCTTAAAAATGGAAAAACTTCAACTTGGTTGGACATAATGCCATATATAGAATTACTTGATATGCAAGAAGTGATAAATACACCTTTACATACATATTCTTCTGGAATGAAGAAAAAACTTCATTTAATAGCAAGCCTTATAGGTAAACCTCCTATTCTTATATGGGATGAACCATACAATCAACTTGACATTTCAGCAATTTTAAAAATGAAAACATTAATAACAAATTATGCAGAAGAAAATAAAGCTACTGTTCTTTTCGCAAGCCATATAGTTGAAATAATAGATGAACTTTGTTCAAAAGTACTTATAATTCATAAAGGAAAAATATTATTTTACAACAATATTATTGAAAAAACAAAACTTATTAAATTATACATCGATATAATAAACAAAAATTGATTGACATCTATAATTTATTTTGTTATAATTTATATATAACAAATATAAAAAAGATTTTAAATCTATTTTTCATCCTTACTAAAGATAAAAAATATATTAACTTAAATAGTTATATTTTTTTTGAATTTAATTATTTTGATGTTATAATTTAAGAGTAAATTTTTATAAATAATACAATAAAAACAAAAGGAGCTTTTATGCCACTTATAGAAGTAAAAGGTTTAAAAAAGGATTATCCACTTGGTAAGACAATAGTGCATGCCTTAAGAGGTATAGACCTTACAATTGACGAAGGAGATTTGATTTCAATTGTTGGACCTTCTGGTTGTGGAAAGACTACACTACTTAATATTATAGGTTGTATAGACCATCCTACAGAAGGAGTTGTAAAAATTGATGGAAAAGACATTACAACCTTAAGTGATAAGGAACTTACGGATATGAGGCTTTACAAGATAGGCTTTATCTTTCAGACTTTCAACCTTATTCCCGTACTTGATGTGAGAGAAAATGTTGAATTTCCGCTTCTTCTTATGAAGGATAAAAACAAAAAAGAGCTTAATGAGAGAGTGGAAAGGCTTATTGAAGAGGTTGGTCTTAAGAATTACATAAGACACAAACCAGCCGAACTGTCTGGTGGACAGAGGCAAAGGGTTGCTATAGCAAGAGCACTTGTGACGAATCCTGACATAGTCCTTGCCGACGAACCAACCGCCAACCTTGATTCTGAAACTGGTGAAAGTATTCTTGCAATAATGAGAGAATTAAATAAAGTTGAAAAAACAACATTTATTTTTTCCACACACAACCCTGATGTTTTAAAATATGCAAAGAGGGTTTTAAGACTCAAGGATGGAATTATCACTGGTGAGGAGAAACTATGAAATTTCTTTTTATAAAGATAGCATTCAGAAACCTTTTCAGGCATAAAGCTAAAAGTCTTATAGTCGGTGGCTTAATTTTCCTTGTGAGTCTTATTATGACAATTGGTGGTGGAGTTATAAAAGGCATGAACGTTGGTCTTGAGAAAAATGTTGTCTCTGGATTTACGGGCAACATTATTATTATTTCAACAAATCAGGTTGATAAAGAGGTCTTTGGTTCAATCGCTGGGAGACCTGTAGAACTCATAAGAAACTATCAGGACATTAAAGAATTTTTAAAAAAACAGGATTATATTTCTGATTTTTTGCCTGTCGGTAGAAATGTATGTATGATTATTACAGAAAATAGAATTCCAATATTCTGGCTTCTTCTTTCAGTAGATATTGATGAGTACCAAAAATTCTTTGGTTCAAATATGATAGCCCTTGAGGGAGATTTTCTCAAAAAAGGTGACAAAGGTCTAATGGTTGGAACAATGCAAAGAGATTATGCAGCAACTTATTTCAATATGTGGATTTATCCTGAAGGTAAAGAAATTAACTATTCCAATATGAGCCCAAAAATTCTCACCAACAAAGACAATCTTGAATATAGAACTGATCTGGTTTTACTTGGAATGAGTGATGATTATACTCTCGATGTAAGAATTCCAGTTAAGACCATCATTAAATTTAAAAATTTGAACAATTTTTTTGGTGGTTTTGTATTCGTAGATAGAAAATCTTTTGTAGAAATTTTTAACTACACAACAGGAGAATATGAAGCAAAGGTTTCTGAAAAAGAAAGAAAAATTCTTAAAGAAGAAAATCTTGATAGCCTTCTTGAAGAAGAACTTTTCAGTAGTGAAAACAGTTTTAATGGCTCATCTTACAGTGTTGAGGAAATAAAAAAGGCTATAAAGAAGACAAAAGAAGTATCTTATAACATAGAGGCTTATAATGCAATCTTAATAAAGCTAAAAAAAGGACAAAATGAGGCTTTAGCCTTAAAAAAATTGAATGAAGAACTGAAAAAGACAAATCTTGATGCAAAGGCTATAAGCTGGAAAGAGGCTACTCCACAGCTTGCACAATTTATTGGGATGGTGCAAGGTTCATTTTCAATTATTATAATTTTACTATTCATTGTTTCCTTGATTGTAATTATGAATACAATCTCAATGTCTGTTGTTGAAAGAATTCCAGAACTCGGAATGATGAGAGCTGTTGGAGCACAGAAAAATTTTATCGGCAGAATGATATATCTTGAAAGCCTTGTTCTTGGGCTTGTCTTTGGTGGTAGTGGGGTTTTTTCAGGGGCAATCATCTCAAACATTCTTGCAATACTTAAACTTACTACAAAAAATGAAATGGCACAATTAGTGTTTGGTGGAGAAGTCTTCGCTCCAATCGTTGGTTTTGGAGACATAATTGGAAATATTATCACATTGCTTATTGTGTTGACAATAGCTGTAATTTATCCAGCAAGGCTTGCGAAAAAAGTTACACCACTTGAGGCAGTGGTAAGGGAGTAAAAAAATGGCGTTATTCAAAAACAAATACCGAATCGAATCCAATCGCTGTCCAAATTGGGATTATTCTTCACCTGGATATTATTTTATAACAATATGTACAAAAAATAGAGAATGTATTTTGGGTAAAATAAACAAATTTCAGGTAATTTTATCTGAAATTGGTAAAATTGTTGAAGAAGAATGGTTAAAATCCTTTGAAATACGAAAGGAATTGGAATGTGATTTATATGTAATTATGCCAAATCATATTCATGCAATTGTTGGAATTATTGAACAAACCCCCGCAATAAACGACGAAATTGATGTGATAAAAAATAATAATCACGATAATTGTATTGTGGTAGAGACGAACGGCCATGATAATTCTGTAGAGACGAACGGCCGTTCGTCTCTACCGCCATATCAAACAAAACCATTTATCCGAAAACCACGTTCAATTTCGTCGTTTATTGCGGGATTTAAATCAGCAACAACAAAACGAATAAATGAATTGAGAAATACACCTGGTGAAAGTGTCTGGCAATCAAATTATTATGATCACATCATAAGGAATGAAAAAGAATTAAAACAAATTCGTGAATATATAATAAAAAATCCATTCTACTGGGAAGAGGACGAATTATATTTTGCGAAAGAATTAACGGAGGCATTATGACCATAAAAACATTATTTTCAGTTGCATTAAGAAATTTATTAAGACAAAAGAGAAGAAATATATTCCTTGGGCTTGGTGTTGCTATCGGTATCACGATGCTTGTGATAGCTGGTTCTTTTACAAAAGGGCTTAAAGATGTTATCATAAACAAAATGCTTGTAGGTATGAGTGGACACATTCAAATAGCTGTAATTGGCAATGTAAATGATATGTACGGTAGAGGGAGAGGATATTTCAGAGATAAAAGTATTATCGAAAGTATAATTCCTGACTATACAAACGAAATTGATTATTATAACACAGATGCTTCAGCTTTTGTAAGGCTACTCGGAAACAAGAAAAGTGAACTTGTCCAGATAGTTGGCGTTGAAATTAATGAAGGTTTTTTAAATTTTCTTAAAGTTGTGGAAGGTAATCCATGGGATTTAACAAATACTGCAAAGTATGAGAATCCAATGTCCCTTACAGTAGAAAAGGCAAAATTCCTGAGGGTTAAACTTTATGATAAAGTGAGTGCATCATTTCAAACACTCAGGGGGCAAATGCAAACTGCAAGATTTACGGTTGTAGCTCTTTCAAAAGCTGAATCTTCTTTTATGAACTGGGTGGCTTTTGTGCCTTATGAAAATATGCGTAAGCTACTTGACTTCAAACCTTACGAAGTTGGTAGCTACACCATCGTGCTTAAAGATATCAAAAAAGCCATCCCTATTTCACTTGAATTAAGGGAAAAATTAAAACCTTCTCTTTTTGCTATAAATACTGAACTTTATGGTAAAAAAATAAAAGTGGCAACATACTGGAGAAGAAGGGAAACTTTTAACTCTCTTACAAACAACATAAAAATTGTTTCAAGTTTAAAAGATACTGAACTTTGGAAAGATGGCATTTTACTACCCAAAAAATTCAACATTAAGGTGGGTAGTGAAATAGAATTTACATATAAAACAAGGTTTGAGGGGCCAAGAAAGATAAGACTTAAGGTAAATGGAATTTACGAAAGTGATAAATTTGACAATCTTTTGCTTATTAATGAAAAGGAATTTTACAAAATTTTTGCCATCCTTCCAGCAAAAGAAATTATCGACCGCAATTTCGTTCCTGAAAATTCTGAACTTGCTAAACTATTCGGCACAGAATGGGTCTTAATGCCGAGAGTAAAAACCAGTGAAGAGCTAACAAAACTATATGAAGATATGAAGCAGAATCCAATTTATGCTGATAAAATACTCATTACCACGCTTTACGAAAGCTCAAGTATGTTTTTAAATTTCCTTGCTGTAATGAATGTTGTGGCACTTGTTTTTGCCTCATTTTTGTTCTTAATCGTAATGGTAGGACTTGCAAATACACTGAGGATTACAATAAGGGAAAGAACAAGAGAAATAGGAACAATGAGGGCTATTGGTGCACAAAGGAAAGATATAAAAAGGCTTTTCTTAGCTGAAGTTTTCTTATTAATCTTAATCTCTGGCTTGATAGGAATCATTTTTGGTGTTATAATTACAAAACTACTTGGGCTTATTCCTTTCAAAAATGCTGGAATTTTTGAAATGTTCCTTGTTAAGAGAAGATTAAACCTTGTAATTGACTGGGGATGGAATATTTTCTCACTTGTATTTGTAATAATAATCGGGCTTATCACAGCTTATTTTCCATCGAAGCGAGCAGCAAAACTCCATCCCGCCGTTGCTTTAAGACACTATGAGTAGGAGGAAGTTTTTGGAAGTAAAAAATAGCTTTATCAAGAAATTGATTTTAAAATATTTTGAAAAAAGAAACCTGAATATTGAAAAAATAATTCTTTTTGGTTCGAGAGCAAGCAACAATCACTCAAAATATAGCGATTGGGATATACTTATAATAATAAAAGAACAATTAACAACTGAAGAAAAAAGAGAAATAATAAGAGAGCTAAGGAAAGATTTTGCTCATCATTTAATCCCTGCAGATATAATAATAAAAAATATAGATGAAATTGAGTATTATAAAAATTTTATTGGAAGCGTTACAAGAGAGGCATTAAAGGAAGGCAAAATTTTATGATAGATGAATATGTAAAAAAGTGGCTAAAAAAAGCAATGGAAGACTATAAAACTGCTTTGCATGAATTTAATTTGCCGCCTAGAGAAGAAGTAGTTACTTCTTCGGTTTGTTTTCACTGTCAGCAAGCAGTAGAAAAGCTTTTAAAAGCCTATCTTACTGCTAAAAAAATTGATTTTGGCAAGATTCATGCTCTTGAATTTTTAGTTAAACTATGTGCAGAAGAGGATGAAGATTTTAATAATATTGATGTTGGAGATTTGAGTTCTTATGCTGTCGATGTCAGATATCCTGATGATTTTTATATTCCAAGCATCAAAGAAGCCGAAAAGGCTTTGAGTATTGTAAAAGAGATAAAGACATTTATTTTCAAAAAATTAAACATTGACGAAAATTCTGTTTTTTTAAGACAGGAGGGGCTATGATAATACTTCATGGCTTTTACGATGAAGGTAAAATAGAAATTTTAGAAAAGGATTTGCCAAAAGTTAAAGGTGAAGTGGAAATTATAATTAAAGAAAAAAGTAGTAAAAAGGAAAATTTGAAAAAAATTTTCTCAAAACTTAATGAAAAAAAGGTTTTTATGAAATTGAAAGAGCCATTAAAATGGCAAAGGAAATTGAGAAATGAATGGTAATGCATTACTGGACAGCAATGCAATAATCTATTTTTCCAAAGGGGCTATTGATTTTAATAAATTAATTGAAAAGTATGATAACTTTATCGTTTCAATAATTTCATATATAGAAGTTATGGGCTTTAATTTTAAAGATAAAAACGAAGAAGAGCTGGTAAAAGAACTTTTTAAAAATCTCGAGATAATAGACGTTAATTTTGAAATCGCCAACTTATGTTTAAACATAAGAAAAGATAATAAAATAAAACTTCCAGATCCTATAATTTTAGCAACCGCAATTAAATACAATTGCGATTTAATTACAGCAAATGAAAGAGATTTTGCATTTTGCAAAGAGATAAAAATTATAAATCCTTTTAAAAATTAAGGAGGGTCTATGATAATACTTCATGGCTTTTATGATGAAGGTAAAATAGAAATTTTAGAAAAGGATTTGCCAAAAGTCAAAGGTGAGGTGGAAATTATAATTAAAGAAAAAAGAAAATTAAAAGATAGAATAAAAACAGTAAAAGGTTTAAAAATCAATACAACTTTTGACAGAGAAACTATATATGAAGAAGAATTTTGAACCATGTTTCATTGATACTAACATTCTGGTCTATGCTACATTTGAAGAATCAGAATTTTTTGACAAAGCTATAGAATTTTTAGAAGGGGGCAATTTTTCTTTAATGTTTATTTCAAGACAGGTCATTTTTGAATATTTAAGAACTGTTACAAGCAATCGTATTTATCGAAATTCTTTAAGCATTAAAGAAGCATTGTCAAATTTAGAAATTTTTCTTGAAAATATATCAATTGTCCCCATAGAAGCAAATCCAGATTTTGAAAAAATAAAAACAGATTTAATAAAATACAAAATAAACAGAGAGAAAATATTTGACTATCAAATTATTTTAACAATTAAAGCAAATTCAATTCTCTCTATAGCAACAGCCAACGAAAAAGATTTTTCATTTTGCAAAGATATAAAAATTATAAATCCTTTTAAAAATTAAGGAGGCTTTTTGTGAGTAGAATAATTTTCTTACTTCTTTTGATATCAAGCAGTAGCTTTGCAATAACAGGCAAAGAAATCTTACAGAGGCTTGATAAAATTATGGAAATAAAGACTGACATCACAGCTAAGGTTAAAATAACACAACAAAAGTCAGACAGTGTCAAGGTAATGGAGTCAATCTACTACAGAAGGGATAGAGATGACTCATTCCTCATTATTATGACAGAGCCAGAAGTAGAAAAGGGTAATGGCTATCTCAAGGTGGGAGATAACTTCTGGATGTACAAGAGAAACACAAGGACTTTTCAGCATATAAATAGAGACGAGTCAATAGCTGGTAGTGATGCAAAAAGTGGAGACCTTGAGAAGAGAAAAACAAGCGAGCTTTATAATGTAGCAAAGGACGAAAGTGGAAAAGAAAAAATCAATGAGGAAATGCTTGGCAAAATCCCAGTCTATAAAGTTGAAATCATTGCAAAGGTCAATGACGTAACATATCCCAAACAAATACTCTGGATACATAAAGATAACTTTCTGGTTTTAAAGGCTCAATCCTTTTCACTCTCTGGTACTTTGATGCAGACAAGCTACTATCTTAAATATACCGAGATTGATGGTAGATATGTCCCTTTGCAACAGATATTTGTTGACGAGTTTGAGAAAGGCAATAAAACTATAATAGAATTATCGGGAATTTCTTTTGAGAAAATACCGGAACATGTTTTTACAAAAGCATATCTGGAGAATTTGAGTAAGTGAATTATTTGGTAACCACACGATTAATCGTGTGGTTAATTTTAATAATTAAAAAATATAATAGCAAAATTTGACAAAATCTTTTTCAATTGATATCATAAGAACAAAATTATACACGGAATTAAAAATTGCTTTGGGGTTAAAATAACAATGCTTTCCTTCTATTTTGTTCAAGATAAGCAAGTTTTTTTTAACATTCTGTCTTATCTCATCTTTGTAACTGTAATATATATATATGGGTCTATTCTTTTTTCTTTAACATTAATAATTGATTTTGTTTTAACCATTAAGGTTTATTTCAGTGGTTTTACGTAACCTCCATAAAATGAAAGGATGGTAAAAAATAATTTTAAAAAATGATTATATGGAGGAAAATATATATGAAAATAAAGAATTTTGTTTATGTAAAATTTATTTTTGTATCCTTATGTGTTATACTTAGTGTGGCTACAACTAAATGTGGTGGAAGTTCATCACAACCAACTTATGATACAAAGACATTAAGTGTTAACTACTATCCACAAGAAACATCTTATACCTGTCAGAGTGCCTGTATAAGGATGTATCTTGATTATAGATATACAAAAAAAGGCTTTATGTGGGATCCATATCAACGTAAAAGAGTTCCAGATGAGTCAGTGGTTTATAATCAGATTCAAGAACCAAAAACAATGTATAATATTTGTCTTGCGTTAAACTATTTTCTCTGGATGGGTGGATATAGTTCTTCTTATACAGCTCTATACACCTATTATACAGAAAATGCTCAGTTAAGACATCAGAAATCTTGTATAGACAATGATGAACCTATACTTGTCTTATTTGGCAAAAGCTCGCCATTTGGAAAACAACACAATGTGATAATGTATGGTTACAGAATCAAGAGTAGTTCAACTGATATTTCTGATATTGATACCATTTATTATCATGATCCTTGGTTCGGAAGTGCACAGAAAAATAGTAAGTCGGAATGGGCTAATAATACATCTCATATATATGATAATGATCCCAACATGTATTCAATAAGTAAGTATGGCATTTAGGAGGCAATTTTATGAGAAAGTTTACGATATTTTTAGTTATAACACTATGTTCCTGTTCATTTTTTAAGCCAGTAAATTTTGGAGATGAGCCAGTTCTGTTAAACTCTGAACAAACAAATGTACCGGGAAATTTCATTTCTATTGAAGAAGGGAAGAAATTGATTATAAAAGATATAATAGATGGTGGATATGCACTACCAGACGGTATGGTGTTGAAAGCTCATCCATATATGAAAGATGTAGAATGGGGACCGGTTGTGTTTGTGGAAAATATTGGAGATACAAATAGTTTCAGACATAAATATTATTATGTATTCTACGGAAAAATGCCAGATGGAGCACTGGTTGCAAATCAAGCTATAGATGCCGAAACAGGTGAATTATTTGCAGGGGGTTTAATGGAGTATAATGAAAGCAATAAAATTTATATTCTTTTGCCAGAAGAAACTAAAAATTATGCGGTAAAATCTCTTGGAATAAAGGGAAATTTAATAGTGAGGACGATATTCTATCTTGACTGGGAATCTATGAACTATGATCCAAAATTTTGCTGGAAATATGAGATAAGGAATAGTGAAGGCAAATCTTTAAAGACTATCAAAGGTGAATTTGATGCTTTATATATTGACCCATACGTTCGTGGTCTAACTCCAGAACCAAAACCAGACAACGGTATAAACAGGTTTTCCAAGAGTAGAATATATGCACTCGTAAATAAAGGTACAAAGTCTCTTGAAAAAGTGGAGAAAACATTTATTGAAATAGAATAATAGAGGGGACTATTCTGTCCCCTCTATGTTATTAGAAGCTACAATCTAAAAAATTTACTTTTATCCAAATCAGCTTTATACTTAATTACGCACAATAGAAAAGGAGTAAAAAAGAGAAATGAAACAATATATCATTTTTTTTATTTTTTTAAGTGGCTTTATTTTTCCACAAAACCTTGATGAATCCTCCCTATTCGGGGAAACAAATGTTATCGAGAAAGCACCAAGTTTGGTTGAAAATCCGACGGAAAAAGAAAGTGTTGGTTTCAGCGGTCGAATAGGTTCGACAGTTGCTTATTCATTCTCAAAGGACTATCTTGACAAGAATTCTGGAAGTGAGTCAAACATTTTTTCTTATGGTATTGATGGAGATTTATTTTTTGATGTAAGACTTAAGAAAGGCTTTAAGATTTTTTCTGACGTCTGGATAGCAACTGCCTACAAAGGCTCTCCAGTTTATAGGTCAATCTACAATCCAATTACCTCGTCAAATGAGATTTTAATTGAAACAAATGGTGTTATTTTAAACATAAAAGAGATATTTTTAGACTACAACATTTCTCACATTGCCTATTTCAGGGTTGGAAAGCAATTCTTGAAGTGGGGAGCTACCTATTTCTGGAATCCAGTGGATGTGATTAATAAAGAAAAGAAAAGTTTTACAGACCTTGAGGCCACAAGAGAGGGTGTGTGGGGAATTAAACTTCATATTCCATATAAGACTATCTTTAATTTTTATAGCTTTGTAGATTTTACAGAGGTAGAAAAAATTGAAGATAGTGCACTTGCGACAAAGCTTGAATTTGTGATTGGAAATACAGAGTTTGGGCTTTATGGATGGTTCAAAAGGGAATTTAATTCTGTCTATGGGGCTGATATTTCAACAAGAATTTTTGGCGCAGATGTTAAAGCAGAAGGTTCTCTCTCGTACGGAGATAATAGAAAATATTTGAAAGAAAATATATCAAATTTCAATATCATGGGTAATGACATAACTATCACAAATTATTCCGCTGAAAAAATCACAAATGAGTATGTTTACAGGCTTTCTTTGAATATTTACAAAGGATTTGAATTTTTGAATGTAAAGGATAGAATTACAACAATGATAGAATTTTTCTACAATAGTTCTGGCTATACAGAGAATATTTTTGATAATGAGGCAAAAAGAAACTTCGCTATATACAACAATCTGTATACTCCAAATGAGTATGGTAAATTTTACACTCTGTTTATGCTTGGCTATAAAGACCTATTTATCACAGACTTAAGTTTTTCTGCTAATTATCTTGTTAACTGGACGGATTACTCATCGAGACTTTCTATAGGGCTTTCCTACTCTCCTGTTGATAATGTGGTTGTATCCTTTACCACCTATCTTAGCCTTGGTGAGGATAATAAAGAATATACATACACAAAACTTCCAGTTGGACTTACTTTGAGTCTGGATATGAAATTTTAACGAAAAAGTACGAATTGTGCAGAAAGTCAATTTCTTGTCTTTTGAAGGAGCATTGCGAGCTTTCTCAAGAAAGCGAAGCAATCTCAATAAAGCATAGACTTCCTTTTTGGACAGCCCTACTAAGCCCTCAGCGGATTTTGATTAGCCCATAATGTGTCATCTTACTTTATTACCATTGTATGATAACCTCCACTCGCCACAAATGAAATTTTTGGAGAGAAATTTTTTAGAAAATGGAGAAATTGAAAAGTTTTTATTTTTGATTTTGAAATTTGTATTTATTTAATAGACCAAATGTTTATTTTGTTCAGATTTTGCTTGTTTATTTATTTTAAAGGAGATGAGAGGGTTTTTATTAGTTTGACTTATCTATTCTACTCCGCATAATATTTGACATAAACTTTTATTTAAAATATAATAGGTTTGAATGAATGATAGGGTATCATTATGGCAAAGCAAAACAATTTATCTTTAGTAACATTTCAAAAGCTTTACTCTACAGACACTGCCTGTAGAGAAAGACTATTTAAAATGCGGTGGCCAGATGGTTTTAAATGTCCAAGATGTGGGCATAATCATTATTACTTTCTTGGGAATAGAAATCTATACCAGTGTGCAAATTGTAAGTATCAGGCTTCTGTAACTGCTGGAACTATATTTCACAAGAGCAGGATATCTCTTAAGAAATGGTTTTGGGCAATATACTTAGTTTCGAGAGACAAGGGTGGAATTTCTGCTCTTGCCTTAAAGAAGCATATTAATGTATGTTATCAGACAGCATGGTTGATGTTGCACAAAATAAGGAATGCAATGAAGACGAGGGATGAAGAATATGACTTACTTACTATAGTAGAATTAAAAAAGAAGGCTATAATTGGCAAACAGAAGAAGGATTTACTCATTCAGGTAGCAATAAGTAGTAAGACGAATAAGCCTAAGTTTGCAAAGGTAAACGTAGTTGGATACAATGATATAAATTTTAAAGAAGGAAAAGAATACAAAAATCTCAAAGAATATGACAAAGGAAAGAGAAAAGAAGTATTAAGGTGGTTGAGTTTACTTATAAATCATATAACGTCAATTATGAGAGGCACATATCATTCTGGGTGCAGGAAGCATTTACAGTTATATCTTGATGAATATTGCTACAGGTTTAACAGAAGGTTTTGGGAAAAGGAATTATTTAATAGGCTACTTCTTGCAAGTGTAAAATCGAAGGTGGTTACTTATGCGGAGCTAACTGGATAGGTAAAAAATATAAGAAAAACAAACCATAAACAAAACACATTTAATTTCAAAACTTGATTGAAGATTTAATTATCCCCTTCCTCTCTCAAAAAACTCAAAAGCTCATCTCTATTCCTTACATCAAGTTTCTGGTAGATATTTGCAAGATGAGTTTTTACTGTGGGGATAGATATAAATAGCTGCCTTGATATCTCTTTATTTGTAAGTCTCTTAATCAACATTTCAAGTATTTCCATTTCTCTATCTGTAAGCTGGTAATCCTTTTTTAAATTTACAGGGATCTTTATTTCCACGAATTCCTCGTAGTATAATTCTTTTAAAACAAAATTAAGATTTATTAAAAACCATATTAATATAAATACTGAAGTCGAAGGATAATGCGTCCCAAAAATTTTATAAAACTCGAATCTATCTTTAACAAGATAATTCGACACAACAACCAAAGAATATGTAGAAAAATATATCAACAATCCATTGATATATCTCTTCATGCTTTTCACCTTGATTTTATTTCTATTTAAAAACAAAACAATCATTGAAAATATTACTATTGAGATAAGCAAAAACTCCATTACCCTATTTATAATTTTAAAAAATAATCCTCCACTATCTAAAAATGAAAATACAACATAGGGAATTGAAAGACTACAAAATATTATAAATACTATTCTGATAAATTTAGGTACATCCTTAACTGAAAGGTGATAAATATAATTCGGTAACACATAAAAAAAATATATCCAGAATATCCCCCAGAGAATATTGTATAAACTTACAAATGGAATAGGAAAAACAATATTTAATCCTTTCGAATAGATATATGAATATTCAAGTACAAGATATAACTCAGTTATAATCAAGACATTACAAATATCTTTATAAATTATATTTCCATGCCTTTTGTAGGCAATAAATGAAAGAACCAGAACAACAAGCCCCAATCCAAAGCTGAAAAAATTCAAAAAAACAAATAAATGTACCATTTTGAGATATTGAAACTTAATTTGGCATATTTTAAAATATAAAGAGAAATTAATCAAATTTAAGAATTGATATCTTGTAACTTGAAAAATATTCTTAAATTATCCCACCACTACATTCATAGTGGTGGGATAACAAAAAAAATTAATTTCCTAAATTAACCTTAACAAAACTAGTAATATTACTAATAGAACTCCCTACTCCAAGCTGACCATAATTGTTCCACCCTGTGATCCAAATTGTGTTATCTTCCTTTATTGCAAGAGTATGATAATTTCCACAAACTACATACTTGAAGTTACTGTCTATATAGGTAAAACGATTCGTATCAATACCATATCCTATTCCAAGCTGACCCTCGTTATCCCTTCCAGAAGCCCATAAAGTTCCATCTTTTTTTATTACCATTGTGTGATAATAACCCGCCGCTACATATTTAACATTACTTAAGACACAAATAAAATGATTTGTACTATCAAAATTAGTTCCTATTCCAAACTGTCCATAATAGTTCCATCCTGCAGCCCATAGAGTATCATCTTCCTTGATCGCAAGAGCATGATAATTTCCACAAGTCACATACTTAACATTACTGAGTACAAGGGTAAACTGATTCCTGTCAACCTTATCACCTGTACCAAGCTGGCCATAATTGTTTTGTCCTGCAGCCCAGAGAGTGTTATCAGATTTTAACACCATAGAATAATAAGCCTTAGCAGCCACCATAGGTAAAGAACTATCACTCATAGATGAACTAATGCTAGTAGATGAAAAACTGCTACTTGCAGACGAACCTCCATCAGACACAGGATTTAACTGACACCCAAACATAAAAATCAAAATCACTAAAAATATTTTCTTCATAAATTTTTTCCTCCTTAAAATCTTTTTATACAAAAATTTTATCAGAAGAAGCTAAAAATCATATCATACTTTTGGTATGATTTTTTAAAAAAAATTTTTTCGGAAGAGTTTTTGGATGAAAATTTTTTCATAAAAAAAGTTTTATTAAAAAATAAAATGATATTGACTAAAAAATGATAATTTCTTATAATATATTTCATACGCACTATAGTGCATAAGTGGAGGTTAAAATGGCTAAAAAACTTGAAGGTAGAAGAGTTCTTATTACTGGAGCTTCGAGGGGTATAGGTTATACTACAACAAGGCTTTTTCTTAAAGAAGGGGCAAGTGTAATTGGTGTGGGAAAAGATGAAACAAGGCTTAAAGATGCCTCAAAAGAGTTTGAAAAATATGGAGATTTCACCTATGTTGTAGCAGATTTAAGTAAAAAAGGGTTTGAAAAGAATATTATTAATATAGTAGAAAAGAAATGGAATGCTTTAGATATTCTTGTAAACAATGCAGGTGTAATGCTTGCTTATGGAGGGTTTCTTGATGATAAAGATGGAATTATTGAAGAAACATTTCAGGTTAATTTATTTGCACCATACTACCTTGTAAAAGCTATGGTTCCTTTTCTCCTCAAAGGAAAAGAGCCAAGAATAATAAATGTAAGTTCAGGAGCAGGTCAGTTCGATGCCTTAAAACTTACTGATATCGCAAGTTACAGAGTAAGTAAATTTGCTCTAAATGGCTTTACCATACTCCTCTCTAATGAACTGAAAGGCAAGATTTCAGTAAATGCACTTGATCCGGGCTGGGTAAAAACAGATTTGGGTGGGAATCAAGCACCGGGAGACCCAGAAGATTCAGCAAAAGGTGCGTTAGCTATTGCCACTCTACCATTTGAGATAAGTGGAAAATTCTTTAAAGATGGTAAGGAAATTCCTTTTTAAGGCAAAAAGACCTGCTTAAAAGCAGGTCTTTTTATTACTTTATAGGCAATTTTTCAAGAGCCTTTTTGACTTCATCATCATGGTATTCATAATCTTCAAGTTTACCATCAAGATAAAGTTGATAAGAAGAAAGATCAAAGAAACCATGCCCAGAAAAGTTTACAAGAATAGTTTTTGCCTTTCCTTCCTCTTTTGCTTTTATAGCTTCATCAATAGCAGCTTTAATCGCATGGGTAGTCTCAGGAGCTGGAACAACTCCTTCAGTTCTTGCAAAAAGTAATCCAGCTTCAAAAACTTCCTTTTGATAATAAGCCCTTGCCTCTACAAGTCCCTGTTTAACAACTGCACTTACAAGTGGAGCCATACCATGATACCTTAAACCGCCAGCATGTATTGAAGGTGGCATAAAGGTATGACCAAGTGTAAACATCTTTAAAATCGGTGTCATTCCCGCAGTATCACCATAATCATAAGCATAAGCACCTTTTGTAACTGTTGGACAGGCTTTTGGCTCAACAGCTATGACTTTTATATTTTTATTTTCTTGAATTTTATCCATTAAAAATGGAAAAGACATACCAGCAAAATTACTACCGCCACCAATACAACCTATAACGACATCCGGATAAACACCAACAGATTCCATTTGCTTTTTTGCCTCAAGACCAATTATAGTCTGATGGAGCATTACATGGTTTAATACACTTCCAAGTGCATAATTTGTATCCTTTCTTGAAGCCGCTTCTTCAACAGCCTCACTGATTGCTATACCAAGACTTCCGGGATTATCTGGATCCTCAGCAAGCACTTTTTTACCAAACTCTGTAAGATTACTCGGGCTCGCAATACATTCAGCACCCCATGTTGCCATAATCTGTTTCCTTGCTGGCTTCATATTAAAACTTGCCTTAACCATATAAACTCTGACATTTACACCAAACAAAGCTCCAGCTAAAGCAAGTGCACTACCCCACTGACCTGCACCAGTTTCAGTGGTAAGTCTTGTAATTCCCTCTTTTTTATTGTAATATGCCTGAGGAATAGAAGTATTTGGTTTATGAGAACCTGCAGGAGAAGCCCCTTCATATTTATAATAAATTCTGGCTGGTGTTCCAAGTAATTTCTCAAGATGAATTGCCCTGAAAATTGGAGTAGGCCTCCATCTTGCATAAACATCAAGCACCTCTTCAGGAATATCAATCCACCTTTGGGTTGACATTTCCTGTTCAATTAAAGCCTTTGGGAATATGGCTTCCATTGCAGAAGGATTTAAAGGTTTTCCATCAGGACCAAGCGGAGGATCGAGTGGCACTGGTAAATCTGCCTGAATATTATACCATTTTTTCGGCATATCCTTTTGCAACAAATCAATCTTTTGAATTTCCATACTATCTCCTTTAATTTAATTAACAATAAAATAAGGGTTGCCCAGATAAATGGACAGCCCATATTCCCCCATTATACAAAAGTAAAAAAAATCATAAAAAATATATTTCTTTATTTGAAAGAAGCGATTGCATCTGCCTCGCTATCATAAATATCGAAAAAGCTTGTAAGTTTTGTCAATTCAAAAACTTTTCTTACTGAAGCATAAACATTAATTAGCTTCAAAGCTCCCCCAACCTTCTTAAGGTTTGATAAACTGGAAATTAAAACACCAATACCTGAGCTATCAATGTAAGTAACCTTATCGAGGTTGATGATAATATTTACCTTATTCTTATTCATCTCATCCTTGATCTTTTCTTTAATTTCAGGTGCATTATAGAGATCGATTTCCCCTGTAATATCAAAGATTACAATCTCACCAGCCTCTCTTCTGTTTATTTCCATAAAATCCTCCTGTTAAATTTATGTTTACTTCATTTTTAAAACAAGAACCGTTTCATCATCATGTTGCGGTGCTGTCCCGGTAAACAACTTAATAGCTTCAATAATTTTATTACATATATCTCTTGCAGTTTCTCTCTTATTCTGTTTTATAACTTCCTTAAGCCTATCATAGCCAAACTCTTCATGTTTTATATTCATTGCTTCTGTTATTCCATCTGTGTAAAGAATGGCTATGTCTCCCTTTTCCATTATTGTATAGTTCTGCCCATACTCAACACCACTCATAATACCTATAGGCATTCCTTCTGAGTCAAGAAACTCAAATTCATCTGTTTGTGCTCTATAAAGTATCAAAGGACAATGTCCCGCATTTGTATAACTCATTATACCTTTTTCTGCATCAAAAAGCAAATAAAAACCTGTTGCATATCTATCTTCGACTATTTCACCTGCTATTGTATTGTTTAATTTTGCCATAACATCCTTTGTGTCATCATTAAGGGTAGCGATAGTTCTTAAAATACTTCTTATCATAACCATTATCAAAGCAGCCGGTACACCTTTTCCAGAAACGTCAAACATTGTAAGCACAATCTTTTCAGAACCAAAATCTATGTAGTCATAATAATCTCCACCTACACCTTTAGCCGCTATTGATAATCCATAAACATCATATCTCGAAGAGGTAGGAAAAGTATGAGGAATAAGAGCTGTTTGAATCTCAGCAGCAACACCTATTTCCTTTTCTGCCTGTTTCTTCTCAAGTATTTCCTGGTACATCTGGAACTGGGCAATAGTTATAGCCGCCTGTTCACCAAGAGTTTCAAGAAGACTTACATCATTCTCAAGAAATATCTTTGCATCATCAACTACAGTAAGAACACCAAAAACATCATCTTTAGATTTCAAAGGAACTGCTATAAAAGATGTTACCAAAATATGATCACTTACAGTCTGTACAAAATTTGGATCCTTTAAAACATCAGGAATATAAATTGTCTCCCCTGTTTCAGCAACTTTACCCAAAAGTCCTTCACCAATAGCTATTTTCTCTGCCTTGAATCTCTCAATAATTACACTTTCAGTAAGAGTTGCTCCGGGTGTGCTTTTTAAAGGTTTTGTTGGAGGATAAAGTCCCTTCACATATTTTACAAGCAATCTATTTGTTATAGGGTCTTTTATAAGTATAGCTCCACCTCTTGCATTTGTACCCTTAACAGCATTGTCAACTATGGTTTGAATAATCGTATCTATATCAAGTGTTCCACTTCCAACAACTCCACTAATTTCTTTCATCAATTTAATAATTGTATCTCTTTCTTTATTAAGGCTTTCCACCTTCTCCTGTATGGTATCTATATAACCTGTATGCTCTCCATACCCAAACAAGGAAAGCACACAAATAGAAACAAAATCAAAAAACAACCACGCTGTATAAGCATACAAAGATACAAAACTTGAGATAAAAGTTACAAATATCTGAATCCCTATGAAAACAAACAAACTTCTTCTATGTTTACTTAAAATTTTAAGCAAACTTGCTATATAACCATATATTCTTGTAGTTTCTCTCCATATTGCAAATAGAAGAATAATTCTCCATATCAGTAATACAGTTCTTCCATATCCTCCTTTTATCATCTCAACTATAGGATTATCAGTTTGCAAAGTAGCAGGAACACCTTTGTAAAGTGAATAAAAATAAACAAATAAAACTGTCGCAACTATTACAAACATCTGTAAGAAAATAATCATATTGAGAAAAACAACCTTCTCATCCTGAGCTTTTTTTATACTATAAGAAATATAGTATAAAATAAGTAGTGAGAGAATAGTCTCAAGTGCCTGATATACAAAATATCTGAAATTATAAAGAGGTTGAAACTCTGGATTTATAATCCTTCTACTGACTCCCTGAAAAACCTCATCTATCCATTCCACAGAAGTAAAAGACATTCTGATATAAAGATAGGACTTAAACAAAATAAACGCAAAAATAGTAAATATAAATAAAAAAGATTGTTCTCTATATCTTCTATAGTTTAACCACATAAAAAGCAACATAAAAAAAGCAAGTACACCTTCCATCCAGAACCATAAGTTTGAACCAAACATCAAATCCTCCTTTTAAAAAAGGAAAAATTAGCCCGCCAAAATTTTTACACTAATATCCTAAAGCTCTTTTCCATTTTGTCAAGTATTTTTCAGTTAAAAATTCAGTTTTCACTCCATATTCACCGATACTTTCGGCTTTTTTATTCTTATCCTCCTTAACCACTGCAATTGAAGAATAAGGATTTACATTTTTTACTACAAGTCTTCCTTTAAATTTAATATTCATATTAGCAATATCAAAAGTCGTAAGCTCATCATTTTCCTTTAATTTTTCATAATATCCTGCTTTTAACCTATATTCATTCCTATAATACTTTTCTAATTTCCATACAGAAGGGAAAACATTATTAAACCAATTATAAAAACTTACAATAGTTTTTGCAATTTCCCCCTCGTTAAAATTCACAAAAAAACTATCAAGTAATTTCCCTGTCCTATCATAAATATAAAAACCTATCAAACTTGAACTTTCTACCTTCACCAGCAGGAAAAAATTTTCATTGTTTGCATTCAAATGTTCAAGAATATAATTTATTCCTTGATTTTTTCGGAATTCAAGTGTAGAAAACTTAAATTTATCAACATACTGAAAAAAATATGAAAAAATATCAGAAAATACTTTATCATAATTATAATACTCACTATCAATAAGCACTGTTCCTCTATATGGCAAAAACTCAACCCTATCAAAAGATTTTTCTTTTTTAAGTCGCCACTCGTATTTTTCAATTTTATCCTTTATCCTGTAAGAATTGTCTATTTTTAAAAGCCTATTCAATTCCTCATAAGCATTGTAAAAATCACTCTTTGATTCATAATAATCAATGAGTTCATATCTTGCTTTTATAAAGAAAGGATAAATAGTAATAGCCCTCTTAAGGTGAAAAAAATAAAGATTTAAAGATCCTTCAGATTTCAAAGAAAAAGCCTTATTAAAATGAAAATCTGATAAACTTTTCCTTATATCTGAATTTACTGGAAGATTTTTAATCACATAATTTTCATAAGAGTAACGAAAAAGCTCATTATCCTGATAAAGTTTTATAGCTTTTTCATAGTTTTCTATCGCCTTATCCTGATTAATATCTTCAGAGGCAAGTCCAAGTTTATAATATAAAAAAGCCAGATTTCTATCATCTATCTTTTTGGTATTAGAAATAAGCCATTCAAGTTTTTCAATCGCTTTTTTGAAAAAATTCTTATCATTTTTACCAAGTTTTATATAACATTCAGAAAGCAAAGAAACTCCATTATAAAAGTTTTCAAAAAGTTTTTCTCCACTCTCAAGTATTCTTACTGCATCATTAATTCTTTTCTGATCAATATAAAACTTTGCAAGCTCGGTAAAAACATTTCTATCGTATGGATTAAGGTTAAAAGCCTTTTTATAATAGTCTTCAGCTTTTTGAAAATTCTGTTTTCTTGAATAATACTCCCCAAAAGCAATAGCAACTCTATATGAATTTTTGTCTATCCTTTCTGCTCTTGAAAGGTAATCATAAGCCATTGATAACTTGTTTACCCTCATATAATATTCAGCTACACTTATCAAACTATCAACATCTGTTGGAAAGTTTTTCAAAATTTTTATATAAAGTTCTTCTGCTTTCTTATACTCTCCAAGTTCTCTATAGGAATTGGCAACAAGTAGTAAAGATGTAAGATCATTATTTGCATATTTTAAAGCATTAAGACCATGCTCAAGAGAAGTTGAATAGTCTTTCAATTTGAAATAAACAATTCCAAGATATAAATGAGCCTTTGCATAATATGGGTTAAGTTCTATAGCATTTCTGAACTCACCAATCGCATCAAAATACCTTTCTTCATCAAGATATTTAATACCTTTTTCTACATAATCCTGAACATTCACTGAATAACTATAAGAAAAAAGCAACAATATACTCAAAAAGCATATTTTCTTAATCATTCTTCTTCCTCAATTTCCTTTTCAATTGCATTGATTTCTTCCTGCTGTTCAGCATTAAGAGAATTTCTTAAACTCTCAAAATCTTCTGTAACCTTCTCATATAAATCTTTTGAAAAATTTAATAAGACTTCGGGTTTATTTTTCGTTTTCTTACCAATTCCGAAAACTTTACTCAATATTCTTTTTATTTCTTCAAGTTTTTTAACCTTTTCATAGGGATCTTCGACAAAGATAAGAGTTTTATACTTCAATATGGCATTAACATATAAAACCCCATCATACCCATAATTTTTATCAGTATCAGGGCCAAGATTTTTAGCTCCATCAAGAGGCTCTATAGCCTTAGTTTGATTATTTATAGCTGTTTCATAATACTCTGAAGCCTTTTTATAAAACAAATTTGACAGTTCTAAATAATCTTCTTTTTTTGTTTCTTTGTATAAATCATCAAAAAGCCACGCAGTTCTTAAAGAATATATGCCTATTTTTATGGTTGGAGAAAATCTCTTTTTGTCAAAAAAAGGATAACAACTCATCGCTAAAATATAACTACCTATTCCCGATATTAAATCCCTTTGAGAATTATAATCTGGAATCTTTTTGAAGAGTTTTAATAAATAAGATGCCCTAATATCTCTGTAAGAAGCAACTTTGTCAATTGCTTTCTGAGGAATACTCATAAAATCATAGTCATCAGCCGCATAAAGACAACTCGGACAAACTGTAATTGGATATATTAAAGGATTAACCTTGCCAAATTTCTGAGTAGGAATATATGTCCTTCTTAATTCATTGGTTAGATTTCCTGCATTGAGTCTACCACCACCCATTCTTAACTCTTCTCTTCTGAAAGATGCCTGACAAACGGGACAAGTAATTTCTTCCTTAGAAAAAAATGTTACTTCTTCTGGCATTTATTCCTCTTTACCTTAAAAAAGACATTGAAATATTAACAAGCAATTTTTGATTAACTAAAACCAGAAGGAACATCAATATAACTATTCCTAATATAAAATATTTCTCTTTTTCCATAATCCACCCTCTTTTAAATAAAGTTCAAAATGGAACATAAATATCTTCTATTTGAAAGACATTTTCATGAAAATCAGTTTTTATATTAGTCAAATTTGAAGGCGAAATTTCATAGAATATGATTTTTTCATAAAAATTATTTTTTGATTCTATAAGAATCTTAAAAACAAATCTTCTTTTTTCATAAGGTGGATCAGCCAAAATTGGCTTTGGTGCAAATGAAAAAATCCCGCCATCTATTGGTAAAATTTCTGTCGGATTTTTCCAGAGTTCAAACAAATTCTCAATGACTATGTCATTTATATACAAAGTAACCTTTCCTTCCTGCAATGGTGTAAGAGTCTTAGAGGAAATTATTTTACCATACATTTTCGGAAAAACATAATACAGCTTTTCTCTTTCAAGTTTAACCTGAGAAATATTGTAATTTGTTTTTTTAATCACCGTCAATGCTTCATTAACCCTCAAAATAATATCAGTAATAAACTGAGGATCATTTTTATACGTTGCAATAAGGTGAGTAAAACCTTTATTGCTTGTAATATAGAGTGGTTTTATTCTATTTAAAACATAAGCCGCAATTTCTTTTTTCTGATTATTATCAATTAAACCATTTTTAGCTTCCTCAAGATTTTCAATCTGCTCAATAACAAGATCTTCCATTACATTTTTAAGTTCCAGCATTCTCTACCTTCATTAAGATAAAATTTATCACCTTCATATTTTAATTTATTTATAAGAAAAGTCAATTAATTATATATAAAAAAAGGTGGGCTAAAGCCCACCTTTTTTTTATCTTATCTGAACAAGTTTGCCATCTTTTAACATATAAACAGCCTGTTGGACAAATCCCATAAGCTCAGACTTAAAAATACCAACTTCTTTATTAACCTCACCATTCTCTAAAACATCGAGTTTTGCCATAATTCCGTCAAAATCCTTTATGTTTAAAAGATTTTGTTTTACCTTTTCTGGATCAAGCTTTAAAGCTGACTTTTCTTCTGGAGTTGCTTCTTCGTATGTCTTTTGGATTGCAGCAATAATTAACTTTGTAGCATCATAGGCATTAAAAGATTCAAAAGTTGGTGAAAGTTTGAATTTTGCTTCATATGCTTTTTCAAATTTTTCTCTTAAAGGTGTCATTTCTGCCTGATCTTCTGGAACATTTGAAAAATATACTTCATTTGCAAGATTTCTTGCTTCAGAGAAAACATCAGGATCATAGAAGCTACTTGTACTTATAAACTTAGCTTTTATACCAAGCTCATCAGCGGTAATAAGAATTCTCTGATTTTCAATTGAACCATTTGGTATAAGTATCACATCAGCTTTTCCTTTAATTGCCTTAAGTTCTTCTTCAAAATTAGAATCATCTGTATATGGATCTTCTATGTGATGAATATACTTTTCAACAGCAACTACACCACCAGCTTCTGTAAAGCTCTGCTTGAAATTTTCAAGAATTTCCATTCCATAATTGTTTGTTACTACTATAATAGCAAGTTTTTTAATATTCATTACATCATAAACATATTTTGCAAATAACTTTGCTTCCTGCTGATAAGACAAAACATTTCTGAAAATATAATCAGCTGGAGAAACATTCACTTTTTCTCTTGAATTCACAATCATAAGAATTGTTTTTGAATTCTGTGCTTTTTCAGCAAGATTTATTCCACCGATAACTGCAACTGCCTTTTGCTGGATAAGTTTATCCATAGCATCTAAAGCTGTCTTTTCATCTCCTTTTGTATCAATAGCTTTGAGAACAAACTTGTGTCCCTTAATAACTCCGTTCTTATTTGCTTCATCAATAGCAATTTGAGCAGCCATCATAAAATTCTTACCTTTCTTTCCTGTATAGCCACTCATATTGTCTACAAAACCTATAACTACTGGCTTTGCACAGGAAAAGAAAACTAAAATACCCAAACCCAACATAATACTTAATCTTTTCATTATTTTTCCTCCTACAATTCAAAGAAATTCTATTTTATATCTATAGAATAAAAAGAATTGATTTTTTTGTCAAATTTTTCTGAATTTTTTAATCTTATTTAAAAATTCTATTTGTTTTTTCATTTGACAAAAAAGCAAAAAATTTTTATAATATATACATCAATTTGCCGGGGTGGTGGAATTGGTAGACACGCTAGCTTGAGGGGCTAGTGGTCGCAAGACCGTGTGAGTTCAAGTCTCGTCCCCGGCAATTTTTTTGAAATTACCAGTTCAAACAGCACCGCTCTTATACCTTGCCTTCGCAGGCATTGCTACGATTTAATCAGCTATGGCGGAATTTTTTATTCCGCTAAGTTGCCCGTGAAAATGAATTGCCTTTCTCCCCGTCATTGCGAGCGGAGCGAAGCAATCTCACCACTGACACTGCCTTCGGCAGTGTCGTGCTGACGCAACACCCCTCTGCCGGGGAAGTAGTCGCGGAGATTTTTCCTATATCCTGTAACTACAATCGGTGAAAACTTGACATCCTGTATTTAACTTTTTGGTAAAAAGTTGGCAAAACCTCTTGTCACCTTTCTTTTTGGCAAAAAGAAAGGTGACCCAAAGAAAAGCCTCATTTTCACGGGCAAAGTAGCTCCGATGGTTT
>JBBFLL010000016.1:0-58943 GCA_037479045.1 Brevinematales bacterium
AGTTTTAAGCAGGTCTTCCTTTACCAGCTTTTCGCTACTAGGTTTTATAAAGAGACACAAAATTTTGTATAAGTTTCATAAAATTTACCGATAGAATTAAATGCTTTGTTTATTCTTGAATTTTTAAAAAATTTGAGGCCTGGGGTCGTTATAAAAGTTTATAAACTTATAAAACAACCCCAGGCCTGCTTACATAACCCACTTTCGCGGGTCTGCAGAATTGGGAGGGGAATCTTATTCTGCACATTAAAATTTATCGGAATAAAACACAAAACTTTAAAGTTTTTATATAACTTTTTCAAGATTTTCAAGTATTTTTTCAATCAGATTGTCAAGTGAAATGTTTTCTACTCTGAATCCAGCGGCTCTTGTATGTCCGCCACCGCCAAATTGAAATGCTAATTTTGAAACATCGACATCAAATTTGCTTCTTATACTTACATTGAATACATTTTTTTCTTTTTCTTTGATTAAAAAATAAACTGATACAGTTTTTACCATTCCAAGATATTCTACAAGGGAATCAGTCTCAAGACTTTTGTTTTCGTCAAAATCCTCTTTAAGTAAATATGAATAACATACTTTTTCATCGAGGGCAAATGAGATTCTATTAAGAATAGTTCCTAAATATTTAATAAAAGACATAGTTTTACTCTGGTGGATTAAAAAATTTACATGATAATTATTCACTCCTTTTTTGAGTAATTCACTTGCAATAATATGAATGTCTGGATGAACAGCATCAAATCTGAAAAATCCAGTATCAGAAACGATTGAAAAATAAAGATAAAAAGCTATTTCGTTTGATATTTTTATGTTATTAACAATGAAGAAATAATATAAAATTTCTCCAATGCTTGTGGCTTTGTTTATGACAAGGTTAAAATTTCCAAAATTTGTATTACCCTTGTGATGGTCAATATTAATAATAAATTTATCTTTAATTCTTTCTCTAATTTCTCCAATCCTTTTAAAATCTCCAGAATCTACAATTATAATTAAGTCGTAATTTGAATAATCTTTGATTTCATCTATTGTTTTTATTTTATTTACATCATTAAAATAGTAGAAATTATCAGAAACTTTTTCACTCCAGACTATATTGAAATCTTTATTTATTTCTTCGAGGTATTTTGATAAAGCAAGTTGACTTGCAATATTATCTCCATCTGTGTTAATATGACCTGTGATAAGAATTTTTCTTGCTTTTTTAATAAGTTTATTTATATCTTTGAGTTTTTTTACTATTTCTCTATTCTTCAGAATCTGAAACTTCATCTTTTGTGAGTTCCTTAATCTTAAAATACATATCTACACCATTGGATATTGAATCTGTTTTTTCAAAAGTTATGTTTGGGGCATATCTTAATCTTAAAGACTTACTTACAATAGAACTTATAAATCCAGAAGCATGATTTAAAGCATTGAGAGATTTAAGTTGCTCAATTTCACTACCACCAAAAATGCTTACTTTTACTTTTAAGTTTCTCATATCACTTGACATAGAGCATTCAACAACTGAAATCATTGAAGTAAGTCTTGGGTCTTTTATCTCCCTGAAAATAACCTCACTTATTTCTTTCATTAAAGTTTTATTTACTTTTTCTATCCTTCTTGAAGTTGCCATTTACTTTTTCTCCTGTTTTGTATAACACTCTATAATATCACCTTTCTTGAAGTTTTCATAGTTTACAAAAGAAATTCCGCAATCAAAACCTTCCTGAACCTCATTAGTATCTTCGGTAAACCTTTTGAGTGAAAGAATTTTTCCATCCCATACCTGTAATCCTTCTCTGAAAATTCTTACATTATCAGATTTTCTTATATAACCTCTTGTTACAATACAGCCAGCAACCTTACCTACATCTTTTATTTTGAATATTTCTTTGATTTCTGCTGTTCCTATAACCTGTTCCACGTATTCTACCTTTTGCATTCCTTTAATTATACTTTCTACATAGTCAATTAATTCATAGATTATATTAAATCTTTTTATTTCAACTCCTTCTGCTTCTGCTTTTTCTTTTGCTATCGAATCAACTCTTACTCTGAAGGCAAGTATCATTGCCCTGCTTTTTGAAACGTTTGCATTTGCAGAGGCTAACATTACATCACTTTCAAGCACAGCACCTACTGCCGAATGAAGAATTGTAATTTTTATATTTTCTTTGTTCAATTTTTCAAGAGATGTTTTTATAGCTTCTATTGATCCCTGAACATCACCTTTTATTATAAGTTTTATTTCTTCTATTTTTTCTCCAGACATAGCAAATTCTGCATTTTCAAGCTGAGCTTTTTTGATTTGTTTTATTTCTTCGATCTTTTTGAGTTCAAGTCTTTTCTGGGCAATATTTTTTGCTATATCTTCATTTTCTACAACGTGAAATTTTTCTCCAGCAGTTGGCACAACCTCAAATCCCATAATTTCGACAGGATAGGAAGGTAAAGCTTTATTTATTTTGCCACCATACTCATCAAACATACCTCTCACTTTACCCATTGTTGTTCCTACAACAAAATAATCACCAACCTTTATACTTCCATTTTTGACTATAATTGTTGCAACTGGACCTCTACCTACATCCATTTTAGCTTCTATAACATAACCCCAGCCTTTTTTATCAGGATTGGCTTTTAATTCCATAAGTTCAGCCTGTAATAAAACAGCTTCAAGAAGTTCATTTATACCCTGTTTTTTTAATGCAGACACATTTACAAACATCGTATCACCGCCCCATTCTTCACAGAGAAGTCCATGTTCTGCAAGTTGTTGTTTACATCTGTCTGGGCTTGCATCGGGAAGATCAATTTTATTTACAGCTACAATTATAGGAACGTTTGCTGCTTTCGCGTGATTTAATGCTTCTATGGTTTGTGGCATAACCCCTTCAACAGCGGACACAACGAGTATAACAATATCGGTAACATTTGCTCCTCTTGCTCTTAACGAAGTAAAAGCTTCATGCCCCGGTGTATCAATGAAGGTAATTTCTCCATTTTTGGTTTTTACCCTATAAGCTCCTATGTGTTGGGTTATACCGCCAGTTTCATGTTCGGCTATAGAAGAGTTTCTTATAGCATCGAGTAGCTTTGTTTTACCATGATCAACATGCCCCATTATTGTAACAACAGGTGAACGAGGCTTTAAATCTTCTGGATTATCAGGCTCTTCTTTTATTTCAACTTCATCTTTCAAACTTTTAACTATAACTTTACAGTTATATTCACTTGCAACAAGTGTAGCAGCATCAGAGTCTATTGTATCATTGATGGTAGCTGTTATGCCAAGTTCAAGAAGTTTTTGTATAACTTCAGATGCTTTAAGATTCATTTTCTTTGCAAGCTCACCGACAGTGAGTACTTCCTGAATTTCAATTGATTCGGGAACGGCTGCCTCACCTTTTTTCTGCTTTTTCTTTATCGTATCTTCCATCTTTGAAAGAAGTATTTCTTCTTCTTTGTTTTTATACTTTTCTTTTATAGAAATAAGCGTTTGAGATTTCTCAAGAGAGACATTTTTCTGTTGTTTTTCTCTCCATTGTTGAGACTTATCTACAGGAGCTTCAATAATAACCTTTTTCTGTCCGAAGTCTTTTTTCTCAAATCCTTTTGATTTAAATTGTGGTTTTTCTCCCTTGTCTTTTGAATCAAACCTTTTGAACCTTCTGAATTCTTGAGGTTTCTCCTGTCCAGACTTTTTGCTTTCAAGCTCTTTTTTAACCTTTTCATTCATCCTTTTGAGATGATCTTCTTTTGAAACCTTTGGTTCTTCCTTTTTTTCTTGCTTCTTTACAACTTTAACTTCTTTTGTTTCAACTTTTTTTTCTTCAGCTTTTGCTGTAACCTCAAGCTCTTTTTCTTCACCAGTCTTTGTTTTTGTTACCTTAAGTTTGATTTTTTTCTTGATTATTTTTTTCTGATCTTCAGACATATATTATATAGCTCCTTATTACTCAGTTTCTTCTATCTCAACATTATCTTCTATAACTTTCCATATTTCCATAGCCTCGTCAAGGCTTATTTCACATTTATTTGCAAGTTCTTCAATTGAAAACTCTATAATTTCAGCAACATCTTCAAAACCAGCATTCTTTAAAATTTTAAGTTGTTTTTTAGAAAATGGCAACATTGTGATAGGTATGCTTTCTTCTTCAATAAATTCTACCTCAGCATTTTCATCAGCAATACCAAGAATTTGATCAACTTCTTTCTGCTTTTCTGCAATTTTTACTTCATATTCAGAGTATGGAACAAAGATTATATGCCAGTCTGTGACCTTTTCAATCATTCTTTGATGACTACCTTTCTTGCCAATTAATGGTGCTACAAATTCATTTGGGACAACGACTGAGGCTGTTTTTTCATCCCAGTTCATATCTATATGATAGATTTCAGGTACTCTATTTTTAAGTACTCTGCTTGCTGCTATCGCATTTTTTATTAAAATTTTTGGGTCATCATTCCATCTTATTAATTCAAGCCTTTCAGCACCAAGTTCTGCTCTTATAGGTTTTATTCTTAAGCCCTGTTTACCAACTGTAACACTTACAGGGTCTATTGCATCGTTATTTGAAGAAAGTACAACCTTTGAAACTTCACCGGGCTTTCTTGCTATCGCTTTTATAACAAATGTGCCATCTGAAATTTCTGGAATATTCATTATGAGAAGTTGTCTTACAAAATCTTCTGTTGTTCTTGATAATATAAGTTGAGATTCTTCATTTGAGTCTGCTGGATGAACATTTACTAATATTGCTTTTATTATCTCTCCTCTTTCAAATTCCTCTTCTGGAGCAACAAAATTCATCGGTAAAAAAGCCTCTACATCTTTTGGTTCAAGAGATACATAATAGCCCGGATTTTTTCTTTCTACTTTTGATTTAACTTTACCAAAAACAAGCTCTCCAACTTTATTTTTGTATTCATTATATATTACATCTTTGTGAATTTCTGAAACTTTTTGTTTTAATACCTGTTTAAGAATCTGTGCAAATTGTCTTCCATAATCATCAAGATTTAAAGGCACAAGAACATTATCACCAATTTCGAGTTTTTTGCTTTTTGAATAGTTTTTTGCCTCATCAAGTGTAATTTCTTTTATTTCATCAGATACTTGTTCAACAATTGTTTTTACCTGATATAGATTTATTTTTTTACCAACTTCAAGCTCAATATTATCGTAGTCTTTCCCAACCTTTTTTTTGTAAATGGTTGTGAAAGCCTCTTTTAAAATCCTTAACGCAAGCTCTTCTGAAATTTTATTTTCTTTTGCAAATTCAGAAAGATAATTAGAAACAGACATCATTGTCCTCCACGATTTATATATTTCTTTAAATCAAAGTAAAGCCTTGCTGTTGTTATATCATTCCAGTCAATTTCATAAACTTTATTTTCTATCTCAGATTGAATTTTGATTTTTTCATCCATTACAGATAAAACTTTACCAATTATTTTATTTTCTTTAATTTTTAAAACAGGCTTAACAAAAAATTCAATCTCTCTATCTTTAAAAATCTCAACTTCTTTCAGGTTTCTTAATTTTCTATTTGCTCCCGGCGACTCAACTATTAAATCATAATTATCAGAAAATCCGGCAATGTCAATATCAAGCCTTCGCCTTAAAACATTACTTACATCGGCACAGTCATTCATACTTATTGAGCCATCATTTTTATAAATTACAACCATAAGCTTTTTAGTGTTTTTTGATAAAGAAATATTAACTTCTACACAAACAAAACCCATTTCAGAAACAGTTTCATTAACTATTTCTTTTATCCTTTCTTTCATTTAAACCTTCCGTATTACCAAAAAAATAGGGTTGTCCAGAAGTATGGACAACCCCCAGCAAAACCAGAAAACCAGGGGTAAATCTATCCAGAAGATTACAAATCTATTATAATAAACTGAATAGACTACCTTATCCCAAAGGTTCTCTGGCTTAAAAGTACAACGCGCAAGAACAAAAATCGGGGTTTCTCC
This sequence comes from Brevinematales bacterium, assembly GCA_037479045.1. GTDB lineage: Bacteria > Spirochaetota > Brevinematia > Brevinematales > JAOACQ01 > JAOACQ01. The sequence goes on from JBBFLL010000016.1 coordinate 5,983, forward strand.
TTTTAGTAAAACATAAGCAGTTCAATTGGAGAAATAACTTATTTATTTTAAATAAAATAAAAAAAATTGTCAAAATAAAATCAAGTAAAATAATAAAAAAAATTAAAAAAATGTCGAAAATTTAAAAAACCATAAGGAGTAACAAATATGGCAATTGAGAGAACACTGGCCATTATAAAACCTGATGCATATAAAGCAGGAAATATGGGTAAGATAATTTCAATGATAGAAGAAAATGGTTTTAAAATAATACATGCAAGACTTATGAAATTTACAGAAAAGTCAGCCGAGCAATTTTATGAGCAACACAAGGGCAAGCCTTTTTATGAAAGACTTATAAATTTTACAGTATCAGACAAAGTAATGGCTATGGTGCTTGAGAAAGAAAATGCCATTGAAGATTTCAGAAAACTTATGGGTGATACAGAACCAGCAAAGGCAAAAGATGGCTCTATAAGGAAACTTTTTGGTAGAGGACTTCCTGATAATGCCATACATGGGTCTGATTCCAAGATGGCTGCAAAAAGAGAAATAACATATATTTTTGGGGAATTTGCTTCAATACCTTCTGTTGAAAAAAGTGTTGCTAAAGAATATTGAGCATTTTAAAAACTTCTACAAATTCATCTCTACTTACAGAAAAAGAAAACTTCCCTTCTTTGGTATAAATTTTACCAATTTCTTTAATCAAAACAACATTCACATTGCCTTTCAGGTTTTTCTTATCTGAAAGCATAATAGAAAACAATTTTTCTATATCAAGCCCTTTTATCTTTTCAATATAGCTTAAATATTCATAGTCATCGAGTATTTTTTCAATTTGATTGTAATCTTTTAATGATAGTATGTTTTTTTGGACTGAAATTTTTGATTCAATCAATATTCCTAAAGCTACACATATACCATGTGGAAGTATAAAATTGAATAACTTTTCAATCCCATGTCCTACAGTATGCCCGAAGTTTAATATCTGTCTTAATCCACTTTCTTTTTCATCTTTTGAAACTACATAACCTTTTATTTCACAACTTCTCTTGATTTTTTCTTCATAGTTCATTTTGTTGAGTTTATCAATGTAATTTTTGTCAAATATTAAACCATGCTTTATTATTTCTGCCATTCCATTTTTTATTTCTATCTCTGGAAGAGTTTTTAAAAATTCTGTATCAATAAAAACCGCAAGTGGTTGAGAAAATGTGCCTAAAAGATTTTTACCAAATTCTGTATCGACTCCTGTTTTTCCACCTATGGAACTATCAACCATAGCAAGAAGAGAAGTGGGTATTTGGATAAAAGGTATACCTCTCATATAGATAGAAGATAGAAAGCCAGTGATATCACCTGTTACTCCACCGCCAAGTGCTATAAGAAGTGATTTTCTATCAAAATTTTCTTTTTGCAATGAGTTTGATAATTTTAATATTGTGTCAATATTTTTATTTTCTTCACCAGCGGGAAATGAAAAAAACTTTGCTTTTTCAGGAAAATATGGCTTTAATTTTTCAACATAAATCTCAAATATATTGCTATCCGTTATAACTCCAATAGAAGAAAAATTCTTCTGTTTAAAAAAATCTCTAAGGCAAGGTTCAAGAATATTTGTGCCAATATATATCTTATAGGAATAGTCAATTTTTTTTTTGAGTTTTACGTTGACTTTTTGCATTATAAAAGCTCTTTTAAAAACTCAATATGACTTTCTTCTTCTTTTATTATTGTTCTGATTGCGGCAAGAGAATTTTCATCAATATCATTTACGCTTTTTGAAAGTTTTAAGTAATATTCAATTGCATCTTTTTCTTTTTCTATTGCATAGGAGACTATATCTTTTGTAGATTTAAGCTCTTTACCAATCTTTTTTGAAGTATCATTGTCAAATATATTTGAGGGAAAATTCTCTTTTAAATATGCATCAACCTCATCAGAAACACAATACTTTGACTGTTCTGCTTTTTTTTCCATCAGAGTAAAAAATTTGAGATGTTCTCTTTCCATTTTTGCAAGTTTGAGAAAGGTTTCTTTTTCTTTATCTTGATTTGAAAATTCGTATGCCTTTTCATAAAACTTTATTCCCATTTGTTCCATTTGCTGAGCTATCTTAAAAAGTTCTACAGAATTAAGTTGCATTTTTACCTCCATTATAATTTGTAAAGCTCTTCTGAAGAAATAAGCTTAACATTTTTTTTCTTAAGTTTTTCTATAACCTCTTCTGTGTTATCAAATCTGAATATTAAAATTGCTTTTTCTGGTATTTTTGCAAGAAATGCATACATATATTCTACATTTATAGAGTTTTCATCAAAAATCTTTAATATTTCAGCAAGACCTCCCGGCTTATCGCTTATTTCAATGGCTACAACATCTGTTGAAGATACTGTAAATTTTTCTTCCTTTAAGATTTTTATAGCTTTGTCTGGATTGTCTAAAATTAATCTTAAAATCCCAAAATCAGAAGTGTCGGCTACGGAAAGTGCTCTTATGTTTATGCCATTTTTTCCAAGTAGATTACATACATCGTAGATTCTTCCTGCTCTATTTTCAAGAAATACAGAAACCTGTTTTACCATAATAACCTCCCTCAAATCTTTCTGTTATCTATTATTCTTTTTGCTTTTCCTTCGCTTCTTTCAATTGTTCTCGGTTCAACAAGTTTAACTCTCACAGATATACCAAGCATATTTTCTATTTCATGCTCTATTTTTTTCTCAATCATTTCAAGTCTCTTAATTTCATCAGAGAATACTTTTTCATCAACTTCAACCATTACAGTGAGAACATCAAGGTTGTGTTCTCTATCTACAATAAGTTGATAATGAGGTGCAACCTCTTCTATCTGAACAAGCACCTCTTCAATCTGAGATGGGAATACATTTACTCCTCTTATTATAAGCATATCATCTGTTCTTCCCATTATTCTATCAATTCTTGGGTGAGTTCTACCACATTCACAGGGTTCACTGATTATTCTTGTTAGGTCTCTTGTTCTATATCTTAAGAGTGGTATTCCCTTCTTTGTTAAAGTAGTGATAACAAGCTCTCCTATTTCTCCATCTTTTACTTTCTTACCTGTAGCTGGATCAATTATTTCTGGATAGAAATGATCATCATAAATATGCAGGCCAGCTTGCTTGAGACATTCGTTAGCTACTCCCGGTCCAATTATCTCTGAAAGTCCATAAATATTGATAGCTTTAATTTTAAGCCTTTTTTCTATTTCGTTTCTCATTGCTTCAGACCATGGTTCTGCTCCAAAAATTCCATATTTGAGTTTCAAATTTTCTATCTTTATGTTCTTTTTTTCTATTTCTTCAGCAAGATAGAGAGAATAAGAAGGGGTGCATGTTATTATATCAGGACCAAAATCTTCTAGTATGAGAATCTGCCTTGCTGTATTTCCACCCGATATTGGTATAACTGTTGCTCCGATTCTTTCTGCACCGTAATGAACTCCAAGCCCACCAGTGAAAAGTCCATAACCATAAGCATTTTGAACAATTGAGTTTTTTGTTGCCCCTGATGCAACAAGCGATCTTGCCATAACCTCAGACCATACTTCTATGTCAGATTGAGTATATCCAACTACTGTTGGTTTACCAGTTGTTCCACTTGATGCATGAATTCTTACTATTTCTTCCATTGGAACAGCAAAAAGTCCAAAAGGATAGTTATCTCTTAAGTCTGTTTTATTTGTAAATGGAAGATTTTCAACATCTTCTATACTTTTGATGTCATTGGGGTGAATGCCTTTTTCTTTAAATTTTTCTTTGTAAAATTTTACATTGTCATATAAATACCAGACAAGTTCTTTCAGTCTATATGTTTGTAAGGATTTTCTTACTTCTCTATCCATCGTTTCCATTTCTATGTTCCATATTGGATAAGGAAAATCTTTTTTCATCTTTGTCCTCCGAAAATTTTTACTTCGTAATTATAGAATAAATTTAAAAAAAATCAAGCCTCAATTCTCTTCCGAGTTGAAAAGCCTTGATATTAATGTCTATGTATGAAGGTTTTACATTCTTCTCAATTGCTTTAATCCAGTTTTCTTCTTTAATATCAAGAAGATTTGAGAATACTCCAAGAAGATATGTGTTTGAAACCTTTGGGTTTCCGAGAGTCTTTAAGGCTTCTCCAGTATTTATAATTTTAAACTTTTTTGTTCTTTGAGAGAGGAGTTCTTCAATATTTTCTGGATATTTTTGACCTCCAAAAAGAACAGTAATAGGTGGAATTTCGATATCCTGAATAATTGCAACGCTGTCATTTTTAAGCATATTTAAATATCTTAAAGTTTCAAGTTTTTCAAATGAAATTATATAATCACCTTCCCCCTCGGCAATTGTTGGTGAATATACTTTGCTTCCAAATTTTACAAATCCAACTACACTTCCTTGTCTTTGACTCATACCGTGTATTTCACATTTTTTTACATCATAGCCTGATAAAAATAAAGCATAAGAAATAATGTCAGATGCAAGAACACTCCCCTGTCCTCCAACACCACAAATTATAATACTTTTAACCTCACTCATAGTTTCCACCTTTTATATTTTTATTACCATCAAAGTTCTATCATCTTTTTGCAAAGTTCCTTCAAAAAATTCCTCAAGATGAATAAGAATTTCGCCTAAAATTTCAGCTGCGTTTCTAGTGAGATTTGTTTTTTCAATAATTTCCATAAGTCTTTTCTTTCCAAGTTGTTCTCCCTCTGGATTTATACCTTCTATTATCCCATCACTATACATTATAAGGACATCTCCATTGTTAAAATTTACGGTATCTGTTGTAAAAGTTGCATTTTTGAATGTTCCTATAATAGGATTTTTGTTTCTCAAAAATTGAATCTTTTTTTCTGAAAAATCATAATATATCTGATCAATATGACCTGCTGAAATATATGTAAGTTTTTGAGCTTCAAGATCAAGTAGAACAGAAAATAAAGTAGCATAAGAATATGTATTTTCAAGCACCCTTGTAAGTCTCTGATTGAGAATAAAAAATGAGTTTCCAAGATCAGAAAATTTCTTTTCTTCAATCAATTCTTCTATTTCAACTTTCAATATTGCCCAGATCATTGCAGCATATATTCCGTGTCCTGAAGCATCACCAAGAAAGAAAAGAAGTTTTTTATTATCCAGTTGGTAGAAATCGTAATAGTCACCACCGACACTCTGCATTGGCATATATGATATTTCCATATCGATGTAGTTTTGAATTATTTTTTGCTTGTCAATAGGTAATAAAGAAATTTGTAATGACTGAGCTGTTCTTATATCATCCATCATTTTGCTGTTTAATTCAGAAAGTTTTTTGTTTATTTCCGATGAACGAACAAGTATATCCATATACTCATAAATAAAATTAAGACTTAATCCAACAGAAAGTATTATTGTGCCATAAGCGAACATAGAACCAAGAAGTATTATTAAATCTATCCTTTTAAGAACTATAAACAAAATATCCACACCACCCAGTGCTATTGCTATTATTCCAGATACATATATTGTTCTGTATCTCATCAGATTTATATCAGAGATTTTACCTTTTTCTCTTGAAAGGATCTTTTTGTATTCAAGTATTTCGATAATAATTACAAAAGTAAGAAAGAAGAGAAATACAAGCGAAAGTATTCTGTAGATATTATCATTATTTGTCAAGAATAGGGCATAGAGAAAATTAGCAACTATAAAAACAAGTGATAGAATCGTAAAATTTATAAGATAAGTGTTGGTCTTTTCTTTATAACCATCTGTTTCTACAAAAGTTTGATCTTTTAAGGAAACAAGCATATTTCTCATAAGATAAACAAGAAATATCAAGGAAAATATTGCCGTGGTGGTTTTAAGTATGTAAAAAAATGAGAGATTTTTTTCAAAGGCTATATAAATCCCAATTATATTTGTTATAAAGTTAAAAATTCCTATTAAAGAAATATAGATTAAAGATAGGGAAGAATATTTTATAACATTTCTGAAACCTGAAAAAAAAACTATAAAAACTATTGACTGGATTACGACAAAGATATTAAAACAGCTTGCAACAATGAAGGAAAACAGCCTTAGATTCACTCGTTTTACTCCTATTTAAACTTTTTAATATATCCTTCAGCTATGACACATATTTCATCAACTATTATTACTGAAACTTCATTACTATTCATTTCTTCTATTATTATTTTCTTGAGTTCATCTTTTTTGTAGGCATTTGCTTTTATTACCCTTTTTACCCCAAGCCCCTTTACCAATTCAATAAGGTCTATATTTTCTGTTTTTTCAAATTTATTGTTAAGTCCTGTATTAACATTTGGCTGGTGTCCTGTCATTGCTGTTATTCTATTATCAAGGATAATGAGGGTTATAGGGTCTTTGTTGTAGACAGCATTAATAAGATGTGTCATTCCAGAATGTAAAAATGTAGAATCTCCTATAACTCCAACAGTTGGTAATTTTTTACCAAGTAGCTTTTCTACCTTTTTAAAGCCTATTTCCATTCCTACACTTGCCCCCATACAGACAGTGGTATCCATTGCATCATAAGGAGGTAGTGCTCCTAAGGTATAACAACCAATATCACCCATTACATTAACTTTAAGTTCGTTAAGAACTTCAAAGACTGGAATATGTCCACAACCCTTACATAAAACAGGGGGTCTCTTAGGTAGTTCAGCTAAGTTAATTTTTTTATATTTTTCGTCAATATTAAAAGCCTTTTTAATTATATCAACACTGAGTTCACCAGAAGATGGAATAATCTCTTTTCCAGTGCAATTTATTCCATTTGCTTTTAATTCCTTTTCTATGAATGGATCAAGTTCTTCTATAACATATAATTTTTTAACTTTTGAAGCAAATTCTTTTATCAATTCAATTGGTAAAGGATACATAGAAACTTTGAATATACTTGCTCTTGGCAAAGCCTCTTTAACATAATTATATATATACCCATGAGTTATAATACCTATATCCAAGTCATTATACTCTATAGAATTTTTGTGAAAATCTTCAGAGAAAATTCTTAATTTTTTGAATCTTTCAAGTACAAAAGGGTGTTTTGGAATAGCATAAAGAGGCATCATTACATATTTTGCTTTATTTTTTTCGTAATTGAAGTCTGGTTTTTTCCTTAAAGGTTCTTTGAGGTCTACTACCGTTCTACTGTGAGCAACTCTTGTTACTCCTCTTAAGATTACGGGAGTATCAAATTTTTCTGAAATTTCAAGCCCAAGTTTTGTAAATTCCTTGGCTTCCATACTATCGGATGGTTCAAGAACAGGGACTTTTGCAAATTCACCATAATTTCTTGTATCCTGTTCATTTTGAGATGAATGCATACCAGGGTCATCTGCTACATATATTACAAGTCCAGCATTAACACCAGTGTAAGTAAGTGTCATAAGCGGATCAGCTGCAACATTGAGTCCTACATGCTTCATTGTAACTATTGATCTTGCTCCAGCAAGAGACGAGCCAATAGCTATTTCAAGAGCCACTTTTTCATTGACACTCCATTCTGAATTTATATCTTTATATTTATCAGAAAGTCCATAAATAACCTCTGAACTTGGTGTTCCGGGATAGCCTGTTGCCACCCATACATTAGCTTCAAAGGCTCCTCTTGCTATTGCTTCATTTCCAGATAAAAGTTCTTTCATCTTTTCTCCTTAACTTAAGGCTTGTTCTATTGCAAATGAAACATTTAAAACGGTTTCTTCATCTAATAATCTTCCAATAAATTGAGAACCTATTGGAAGTCCATCTTTTGAAAATCCAGTTGGAATAGAAATAGCTGGAAGACCTGCAAGATTTACTGCAATGGTGTAAATATCTGATAGATACATCGAGATTGGGTCGTCAAGTTTTTCTCCTATTTTGAAAGCCGGAGTAGGGCTTGTTGGTGATAAAATAACATCTACATTTTTAAAAGCATTGTCGAAATCATTTTTTATCAATTTTCTTACCTTGAGTGCTTTAAGATAGTAAGCATCATAATATCCAGATGATAAAACATAGGTTCCAAGCATTATTCTTCTTTTTACTTCTGTCCCAAAACCCTTACTTCTTGATTTAACATATAGTTCTGAAAGAGTTTTAGTTTTTTCTCTATAACCATATTTTATGCCATCGAATCTTTCTAAGTTTGAACTTGCCTCTGCTGTTGCTACAATGTAATATGTTGGAACAGCATAGTCAGAATGTGGAAGGGAAATTTCGACAATTTCTGCACCAAGTTTTTTTAATAACTCAATTACCTGATTTATGTTAGTCAAGACTTCTTCACTTACCCCTTCAATAAAATATTCTTTTGGAATTCCAACTTTAATACCTTTTATATTTCCTGTGAGATTATATTTTCTACTTTTTATATTTAAGGTTGTAGAATCTTTTTCGTCATATCCTTCCATTGCAGATAAAATTATAGCGGCATCTTCAACACACTTTGCGATTGGACCTATCTGATCAAGAGAAGAAGCAAAAGCCACAAGTCCATATCTTGAGACAAGTCCATAAGTAGGCTTAAGCCCAACAACTCCACAAAAGGCTGCTGGTTGTCTGATAGATCCACCCGTATCACTTCCCAGTGCTACAGGTGCAAGTCCACTTGCGACAGCTGCAGCAACTCCTCCAGAAGAACCCCCGGGAACTCTTGTTCTATCAAATGGATTTCTTGATACTCCATAATGTGAAGTTTCATTTGATGAGCCCATTGCAAATTCGTCCATATTGAGTTTACCTAAGGGTATCATTTTTTCTTTTCTTATGAGTCTTTCTATTACAGTTGCATCATAACTTGCTTTATAACCTTCAAGTATTTTTGAAGCACAGGTGGTGGGTAGATTTTTTATGTTTATGTTATCTTTTATTCCTATTGGTACGCCTGTAAGCATTGTTGCATTGCCTTTTTTAATTAATTCATCTGCTTCCTTTGCCATTTCGAGAGCTTCTTTTTCTGATATTGTTATATAAGCATTTAAAGAATCCTCTCTTGATTGATCTTTTTTTATATTTTCAAGATAGTGTGAAGTAATTTCATAGGATGAAAATTTCTTGTTTTTAAGACCTTCGACTATATCTTTTATTTTAAGATTAGTTAAATCCATATTAACCTCATTTTTTATTGTTCTTAAATGCTTCTTTGATATTTTTCCTGTGGCTATATATTATTATTATTGTTGTAATTATGCTTAAAACTATGAGATACTGTCTATGAAACTCTGTAAGAAAAACAGTTATTGGCAAGACTATTGCCGCTATTATTGAAGAAATCCATACATTTTTCTGCAATCCAGAAAAATAGATTTTGAATGGATTGTCAAGGTTTCTATATTCTTTATTGATAATATATTGAATAAATCTTGAAGAAAATAGAACAATAAGAAAAACTGTCAAAGTAAGTAAGATTTCAAGAGGAGCTATAAAACTAAAAACACCTGCAAATGTCGCAACTCCTTTACCACCTTTAAACTTAAGATATATAGGAAAAATATGTCCAATACCAGCACAAATACCTGTAAGTATCATTGCAAGGTCCCTATCTATAAAATTTACGCCAAAAATTTTAACGATTAATATGGGTAAAGCTCCCTTTAAAAAATCAAGTATAAAAACTGGAACAAAACCACCAAGAAAACCAAATTGCCTGCTTACATTTGTAGCACCAATATTACCCGACCCAACTTTTCTTATATCGACTCCACGTATAAGAGAATAAAGAAGTCCGAATGGAATAGAAGCAAAAAGATAAACGAGTATAAGAAATACAATAAATGTCCAAAAATTCATATTCATCTCCTGTTATGGAGAATATTATACATTGAAAAAATAAATTTATCAATTATAGAGTGTTTTGAATGAGATTGAAAGGCTTTGGTTCGCCAAGATAATACCCCTGAGAATAATCTACTCCAAGTTCTATTACTTTTTCGTATATTTCTTTTGTGGAAACAAATTCAGCAATTGTATGTATAGACATAGATTTTGCAAAGTCAACTATAAATTTTGTAAGTATCTGGGAGTTTTTATTGTTTGAAAGGTTTTTAATTATTGATGCGTCTATTTTAAGATAGTCAACATCAAGACTCATTATATGGTCAAAATTTGAATAACCACTTCCAAAGTCATCTATTGCAATTTTAACATTATAATTTTTTAATTCTCCAATGAAATCATTTACTATTTCATAATTGTTTATTTCTTCTGTTTCTGTGAGTTCTATTACAAGTTTATTTGCAAATTCCTTATTTGATTTAATAATGTTTATGATATAATTTTTTGTTTCAATATTATTTATATCTTCTATAGAGAGGTTAAAGGATAATTCACTCTTTATTTTTTCAAAGTCGGTCAGGATTTTTTCTAACATTTTTCTTGTTATGTATTCATAAAGTCTATTCTTTTTAGAAATATGGAGAAAATAAGCTGGAGAAACTATTTCTCCATTTTCTCCTATTATTCTCACAAGGCTTTCATATTTTTCGACTTTGCCAGTTTTATTATTAACTATAGGTTGATAGAAAGGAATAATTCTATCTGAACTTATTGCATCTTTAAGTTTCTTTGTCCATAAAATATTGTTTTGAAATTCCTGAAAAATATTAAAACTTTCGTCATATACAAGAATTGCTTTTTTAAGGCTTTTTGCTTTTTTGAGAGCCATATCTGCTTTGAGTAATATATTTTGTCTTACTGGTAGATAGTTGTCATTTTCTTCTGTTTCACCAGATGCCATTCCTATGCTTACGGAGATATAAATTATATTGTCTTCGTATCTATATTTTTCTTCTGTAATAACATTTCTTATAAATTCAGCACATTCATAAGCCTCTTCTCTGGAAAGTTTGTCCTGTATTAAAACAGCATATTCATCTGAAGAAAGTTTATAAGTTTTGTATTTTCTATCATTTTCGTATATTAAAAGCCTGTTGGCGATTTCTTTTAAAATAAAATCACCTACTATAACGCCATAAAAATCGTTTATTTCTCTGAATGAATCAATATTTATGATCATCAAATATCCGAACTTTTTGTCTGATATATCATTGATTAATTTAATTCTATTTGGTAAACCAGTAAGATTATCAGTATATATTTGCTTTAAGAGGGCTTTTTCTTTTTTTACGGTATCTGTAATATTATTTCCAACAAATATGTATTCAAATATTTCCTCTGTATCACTATCAGTTATTGGCAATCCTATAAAATGAATGTAGATATTGTCATCTTCATTTTTTGAGATAGAAAATTCAACAGTTTTTATCCATTTGTTTTCTTTTGAGATAGTTTCTTTGATTAAGTCAAAATCAAAATTTTCGTTTTTTATTTTTAATATTTCATTTACGTGTTTACCAACAATATTTTCTCTACATACATTAAAAGTATTACAGAAAGAGTCATTAACATACTGAATATTGCCGTTAGGGTCTGTTTTAAATACTATGGATATGAGATCTATTGCATTTTTGTATTCAGAAAGTATGGTTCTTGTACTTTCGAGTTTTTTGTTTAAAATCTTTAATTCATAGATTTTATTGAGAGATTCAATAATTTTATCAATATATATTGGCTTAACAATATACTGATTTATGCCTATTTCGAGAGATTCAAGAAGATATTCTGCATCACTATATGCAGTTGTTATGATTATTGGAATGGTTGGGTTTGTTTTTCTTACTTCCCTTGAAAGTGCAAGTCCATCCATTTTTGGCATTCTTATGTCTGTGATTATTACGTCTATTTGATTTTCTTTAAAAATTTTTAAAGCCATTTCTCCATCTTCTGCAACAAAAATATTTGTTGCAATTTGGTTAAGCATTTCTTCAACTTCCATTCTTATGAGAGATTCATCTTCAGCATAGAGAACGTTTAACTCAAGTTTTTTATTCAAACTTGCTCTCCTTAATTATAATCATGTCTTACTGGAATATTTTTTTCTTTAAGAAAACTTTTTATCTCACCTATAGATAATTCTCTGAAATGAAAAAGTGAAGCTGCTAAAGCTGCACTTGCTTTTGTCTTGTAAAACACGTCTAAAAAATCTTCTTTCTTTCCGGCTCCACCAGAGGCAATAACAGGAATATTAACACTACTTGCTATCTTCTCTGTAAGTTCCAAGTCGTAGCCAGCTTTTGTTCCGTCTCTATCCATTGAAGTAAGTAGTATTTCTCCAGCTCCAAGTTCTTCGACCTTTTTTGCCCATTCAATTGCATCTATTCCTGTATCTATTCTTCCGCCACTGACAAATACATTCCAGCTATTCCCACTTCTTTTTGCATCAATAGCTACAACTATTGTTGAACTTCCAAAGGTTTTTGATGCCTCTTTTAAAAATTGTGGATTTTTAACTGCTGCGGAATTTATTGAGATTTTATCTGCTCCAACTTTGAGTAGATTTCTTATATCTTCTAAGGTTCTTATTCCTCCTCCTACAGTGAAGGGTATAAATATTTCTTTTGCCACTCTTTTTGCAACATCAACCATAATATTTCTTTCTTCGTATGTTGCTGTTATATCAAGAAATACAAGTTCATCAGCTCCTTCACTGTTATATACTTTTGCATTTTCTACTGGATCGCCAGCATCAATAAGATTTATAAAATTTACTCCTTTGACAATTCTTCCTTTGTTAATATCAAGACAAGGTATAATTCTTCTGGCAAGCATTTAAGCCCCTCTTTTTGTTTGATAATTTAGCATATATCAAATTTATTTTTTTGGCAAGAGATTTTATAAATTTTCTGTAATAATTTGAGAAAATTTCTTCTTATTTTCTCTTATTTCTTTCTCTCTTAAAATAAAGTTAATTTTACCACTTAACTTTGAAACATCAAGGTATTGAATTTTGCCTGCTGGAGTTATTGCAATATTTTTGTCAACAGTTTTTATTTCTCTCCAGACAGCATATCCTTCTTCATTGGCAAGCCCAACATATTTGAGGAGATCCTCTGCTCCAAAAGAGAATGTATAGCTCTTTTTTTCTTCAAGATTTATTCTATTTTTTAATAGTTGAGTATAAAGTGCATCGTATATTTTTATCTCTGGTGTTGTAATGAACATATTCATAAGCTGTCTATATATTATCCAGATTCTTTCTGAAAGAAGCTCTATTATCCTTGATGCTACAGTAGGAAAGGTTTTTACAACGCCCTCAAAATCTTCTTTTCTGATAGCCATCAATTTTACTTCTCCTTCTGAGAAGGCTGATGCATTTCTTGGCTTATTTTCTATAATTGCCATTTCCCCAAAAATATCTCCCTTTTTGAGAATATCGAGTAAAACCTCTTCATCATTCAAAAATTTTGTGATTTTTACTCTTCCTTCCTGAATGACATATAGTTCATTTCCTACCTCACCTTCAAGAAAAATGAGTTGTTTACCTTCAAATGTAAGATTTTTACCATCTCTTTTGGGTTCTTTAATATTTACTTTTGCCATTTTTTCGAGCTTTAATTTTGCATCTTCTTTAAGGTTTGAATTGTTTGATTGTTCAATGTATCTTTTAAAGGCAATAGAGGCTTTTTCGAGGTCTCCTCTTTTAAGATAGTAATTTCCGATATTGTATAAAATATCTTCTCTTGTCTCTTCAGAGAAAGCAGGAGAATTTTTAAGAACCTTACCTAAAAGTTCATCGTAGTATCTTAACTCTTTACTGAAATATTTTATCATTTTTAAGGCAATATTTACATTTTTCTCAATAAGATTTGCAAATTGTTCATATCTTACACTTATAGCCACAACGTCTGTCAAAGCCTGAACTGTTTCCATATTTGTTCTTCTTGCCATACAGGGTATGACACCAAAGAAATCACCCACACCAAGTACTGGATTTGATTCTTTTTCTATAAAATGTGGGTTATAAATACTTACTTTTCCCTCTTTGATTATAAAAAATTCTCCTCTATTATCCTCTCCTTCCATAAGGATATAGGCATCCTTTGGGTATTTAACCAGTTTGAATTTGTTATCCATATTGTTCTCCATCTACATATTACTTATATTATAAGGCTTATATGAAAAAGAATAAAATTTTTTTACATTTTCTAAACAATATTTTTCTTTACAAATTTTTAAAAAATGATATGATATATATTAAAAAATCGGGAGGATTTTATGGGAAAAATTTATGACCCCAAATTTATAAGGAATGTTGCCCTCTCTGGTGCTCCAAATGCAGGTAAAACTACTCTTGCTGAGGCTTTACTTTTTGCAAGTGGACAGATTCCCCAAATGGGAAATGTTGACAAAGGAACTACTGTTATGGATTATGATGAAGAAGAAATAGAAAAGAAAATGTCTCTAAAAACCTCTCTTGCTTATACAGAGTGGAAAGATATAAAAATAAATCTTTTTGATACGCCGGGTATTCCAGATTTAGTTTCTGAAGTAAGAAGTGTATTCAGGGTCGTGGAAGGAATCATATTTGTAGTAAGTGCTGTTGATGGTATAACAATAGATACAGAGAAAGACTGGCATTTTGCTGATGATTATCAGATAGCAAGAATGGTTTTTATCAATAAAATGGATGATGAAAAAGCAGATTTTTTTGCTGTAGCAGAGGAACTTGAAGCAAAATTTAAAAAGCCTGTAATTCCTATAGAACTTCCTATTGGCAAAGGCAAAGATTTTAAAGGAACAGTAGATTTAATACATCGAAAAGCCGTCTATCCAGATGGAAAAGGTGTAAAATTTGGTGAAATTCCAGCAGAAATGAATGATTTGATAGCTAAATATTCAGAAAAACTTTTTGATGTTGTTGCAGAGACAGACGATAGTTTGATTGAGAAATATCTTAATGGAGAAGAGCTTACGGTTGAAGAAGTTGAGAGAGGAGTAAGAAGTTGTACGTTAAATAATAAATTTATTCCAGTTGTGTGTGGTAGTGCTTTAAATAATATAGGTGTAGCAGATTTACTTGATGATATAATTTACTTTTTACCATCTCCACTTTATATTGGAGAAGTTATAGGGTTTGATCATTTTCATCCTGAACAAACGATTAAAAGGCATCCAGATCCTGAGGAGCCTTTCAGTGGCTTTATTTTTAAAACAAGGATAGATCCCTTTGCTGGAAAAATCTCATATTGCAGAATAAGATCAGGAAAGATAAATATTGGAGATGAAATCTACAATGTAAATAAAGGAGTAAAAGAAAAAATCAACCACCTTTATATGATGAATGGAAAAACAATGAAAGAAATAAATACTCTTGAGGCTGGTGATATAGCTGTTCTTGCTAAAATTGATTCACTTTCTACAGGAGATACAATTACTTCTGTTGACAAACCTTTACAATATGAACCTGTAAGGTTTCCTATGCCATCATATTTTGTTGCCATACATTCAGCCGACAGAAAAAGTGAAGATAAACTTGCTGAAGTTTTTCATTTAATTTCGCAGGAAGACCCAACATTTACATATAGTTATAATGATATTACAAAAGAAATGGTTGTTTCCTGCATTGGAGAAGTTCAGGCAAGAATTATATTTGAGACAATCAAGAAAAGATATAAGCTTAATTTTGAGACAAGAACACCGAGAGTAGCTTACAAAGAAACGATAACTACAAAAGCAGAAGGTCATTATAAACACAAGAAGCAATCAGGTGGACATGGACAGTATGGAGAAGTATACTTAAGAATAGAGCCACTTCCAAGAAATGAAGGCTTTAAGTTTGATGAAGAGATCTTTGGTGGAGCAATTCCAAAGAATTATGTCCCGGCTATAGAAAAGGGTGCTATTGAAGCATGTGAAAGCGGAGTTGTTGCTGGTTATCCTGTTGTTGATCTTAAAGTTACCGTTTATGATGGTTCTTACCATGAGGTTGATTCGTCTGATATGTCCTTTAAAATTGCGGGCTTTTTTGCAACAAGACTTGCTATTGAAGCAGCAAAACCTGCTATTCTTGAGCCAATTGCTAAGGTGAGAATATATGTTCATGAGGATGACATAGGTTCGATTATGAATGATATAAGCACAAGAAGGGGTAGGGTGCTTGGAATGGACAAGATTTCAGAGGATGTGACAGTTATAAATGCACATGTTCCATATAGTGAAATGCTCTCATATTCACCCGTTTTAAATAGCTTGACGAGTGGTAGGGGTAGATTTGAGATGGAATTTTCTCACTATGATTTTCTACCACCAAATGAATATGATAAGGCAAAAAAGCAAGCAGAGGAAATGAAGAAAGAAGAAGAGGAGAAGAAAAGCTAATGCTTTTTTCTCTTGAGGTAGTCGGATAAAATTCTATTTTCTCCGAGCCATTTTTTGAATATTTTTTCTTCGGTGCCGTCTTTCATAATTTTTTCGAGAGCTTTGTTGAGTTTTTCTTTTAGGGTACTATCTTCTTTTCTCAGTCCTATGGCAAATATTTCGTATCCAAAATGTTCATTGAGTATTTTAAAATTTCCAGCCTTACCAGCAAGAAAATATTTTGCAGCTATTTCATCTATTACTATGGCATCGAGCTTCCCATCTTCAAGGTCTTTTATCTCTTTTTCTACAGTTTCATATTCTACGATTTTTTTAATTTTTTTTGTTAAAATACTATCTTTTTTTAAGGAATGTTCACCTGTAGAACCCTTTTGTACTCCAACAATTTTTGAACTTAAATCTTCCTTTTTTTCTATTGAGGAATTGTATTTTGTTACTATAACCTGTTTTGTTTCAATGTAAGGAATAGTGAAGTCAATTATAGCTTTTCTTTCTTCTGTTATACTGAAGCCACTCCATATTATGTCTATGTTTTTGTTTGTAAGCTCTTCTATAATTTTTTCCCACACGACTGTTTTAAATTCAACTTCATAGCCTAATTTTTTGAAAACGGCTTTTGCTAAATCTATATCTATACCTTTCAGTTCGCCGTTTTCTTTAAAAGTCATAGGCGGGAAATATTCATCAACACCAATAACTATTTTTTTTCTCTCTGTATTGCAGGCAAAAAGTAGTAAAAATATAATTAGTATTCTTTTCATATTCAATCTCCTATTCTAAATTAACTTAAAACACTATATTACCATAAGCCTGAGAAGCACCTGTTTTAGGAGCATCGTTTAATTCGTTTATGTTGTTTATAAAATAATTAATCGGATCTTGATATTGGCTATAAAAATAATTAAAATTTTTAAATCTATTACTTATAATTTTATGGTCTGTTATATCGTTTAGTTCATAAATTGCTGTTTCATTGGAGGCTGGACCAAAACCAATGAAAGTGCAATTTTGAATGGTTAAGTTAGTTTCATAACTAAGAGAAACATAGTTTGTAAGATTAATTGTTGAATTATATGAATTTGATGCCATATATAGATTAATTAATTTTGAATTTAAGTTTTGGTTTAAACTTAAAAAATTAAACTCAACACTATAACCAGATTGAAAATTATTAAAAATTTCTCCTGATATTGTAATATTGGTATTCATTACAAAATAAAAAGGTGATGTACTGTTGTTTGTATTGTTATAAAATCTACTTCCAACAAAAATATTACTTGATTGAACTACTTGTATGATTGTATTTCCGTAATTATTAAAAATATCACAATTTTCTATAGAACAAAAAGAGGAAAAAATTATGGTAATTATGTTGTAAGCATTATTAATATTGTAATTAATAAAGTTATTTAAAATATGAACACTTGATGAGTAACGAATATAGATTGCTGTTCCTGATGATGTTGTAACATAATTTGAAATAGGGTTACAGTTTTTTATCAATATATTTGTACTATTTTTAATTACTATACCACAACCTTGATAAGCATAATTATCATTATAACCAGATATCTTAAAATTTTCTATACTTATAATTGATGAATTTGAAATGTATATAATATTAGGTATTGTATTACCAGTGTGAAAACCACCGTTTAAATATGTTAGGCCAATATTTTTTGAAAAATCATTGTCAAATCCACCAATAATATTGAGTTTATTAACATTTGTTATACTTACGCCGGGGTTATTTAATCCATTACCAAGTAAGAAATCTGCTGCCTGTACATAAATATTTTCATATCCGTATTGTTTGGCTCTTTCTATGGCAATGTCAATTGTTTTAACTGGCTGAGATTTATTCGTGCCGGGATAGATATCATTCCCTGCAGGTGAAACATATATAGCCTTAATATCTTTTTTTGGGTTAATAAGACCATTTTCTACAAGTTTTTCATAAACAGAAGGTGGAAATAATAATTCACAGGAAGTTAAAATGAATAGAAAGATAAAAACAATTCGTTTCATAGTATCCCCCTTAAAAATTTACACCAATTCCAAGTCCATAGCTAAAGATTGGGTTTACACCATCATAGGCTATGAATATAGAAGGTCTGAATAAGAAATAACTGAACTCTGTATTGAGAAATATGTTTACAGAATAAATAACATCAGGTATGTAATTTTTTTCTTTTAAGCTATCAGTAAATTTGTAATAATATTTCAGGTTAATACCTGCACCAATTCTTAACAAATAAGACCTATCGTTAAAGAAGAAATATCCAGCTTCAATAGATGGCGAGATATAGCTGAATTCTATGTTTTCATTTTTGAAATATGTTCCCCCAATACCGAGTCCTGCCCAGAAATACCTTCCAAATGTGAAGTCAAAACCGAGAGTCAACATTTCTCTGTCTAAGGTATAGGCTTTGAAATGAATTAATCCCGGGTTTTGTATGGTTGGAGTATATTCTTTTATTTCTCCATCTTTAAGGTAGAATTCGTCTCTTAAGTGGGTTTTGTTTTTGTCGTCTTTAAGTTCAATTTTATGCTTTCTTCCAGCTTTGATGGATTTTGATTTGCCAATTATGTCAACCTCTTCTCCATCAATGAAAAATTTGTACTTTCTTCCCCTTTCTTCAAGTTTAAGAGGGTTTACTTTTACTATCCCCATAGAGGTATAGCTGAAGTCTATGGAAGCATAGGGCTTTAAGAAAATATAATTTTCTATGGCGTTAGTTCCATCTTTTCTTTTTATTTCGATAAGGTTTGTGGTCTGAGGTAAAACTTTGAGGGTGTATGTGAAATTTGAGTTTGTTATTTCTTCAACGAGAGAGCCATTCACATATAGGGAAAATTTTTCATCTCCTATGTCGAAATTTTTAAAATTTACTGTTGCAACCTTATAGTCTATTTTCAAAACATCTTTGAGGAAGGTTTTTATTATTTCGTCTATGGTGTCAAAAATTTCAACACCAGCTAAGGATTTATAGTTAACAGAAATAACATTAGAAGAATCTTTGCTACTCCATACTCTGAATTTTACTTCAATTTCTGCATCTTTTTTTTCTCTTGTTATTTCATATTCCCCATAAAGGACATATTCTATATTGTTAGCTTTTGCATATTCGTAAATGTCTTCATTTTTTCTGAAGCTCATTTTATATAAATCATTTTTGTTTGTGATTTCAACCTGAGGCAAAATACCTATAAAAGAGTATAATGAATAAAATACTATATTTCCTGATTCTTTTGAGGCTGGAAATTTTTTTCTGTCAGAGTTATCTTTCATTGGTAGTATCAAGATTTTTTTTCTTTGTGAAGTGGAAAGTTTTATACTTGTTTCCTGAGCAAATACCTTTGTTGAAATTAATAATAAAATTAATAAAAAAACCCTCATATTTTTCCTCACTTAAACTTGTTTGGGCAAATTATATTTTTTAAATATATTTTTGTCAAGGCTTTGAAAAGATTTTTTTTTTGATAATTTAAGAAATCTGTGTTAAAATAAGTAAAAGGTGGTTTTATGAAATATCTTGTTATAATACCTACCTACAATGAGGCTATGAACATAGAAAAGTTGATCGATAAAGTTTTAAAACAGTCTGATGACATAGACATTCTGGTGGTTGATGACAATTCTCCTGATGGCACAGCAAACATAGTAGAGAATATAATGAAAAATAACAAAAAAGTAAATTTACTGAAAAGGGAAAAGAAAAGTGGGCTTGGTAGGGCTTATGTTGCTGGATTTAAATGGGCTCTTGAGAAAGAAATATATGACTATATTTTTGAGATGGATGCTGATTTTTCTCATGATCCTGATGAGCTTCATTTGTTTTTTGATGCTATAAAAGAGGGATATGATGTTGTTTGTGGTTCAAGATATGTGAATGGGCTCAGAGTTTTAAATTGGGACTTAAAGAGGCTTTTTTTAAGCCTTGGCGGAAATATTTATGCCCGTATTATAACGGGAGTTAAACTCACTGATCTTACTGGTGGATACAATTGCTATTCAAAAAAGGTTCTTACCTCTATAAATCTTGATAAAATAAGCTCTAATGGTTATTCATTTCAGATAGAAATGAAGGCTAAATCGTATTACAAAGGTTTTAAGATTAAAGAGGTTCCTATAACTTTCAGAGATAGATACGAAGGAACAACAAAAATGAGTGGTGGAATAGTAAACGAAGCATTATTTAAGTGTTTTGCTATAAGATTTGAAAAGTGGTTTGGTAAATATTAAAAAAAAAGACCCTCTTTTAAGAGGGTCTTTTTTATTGAAAAGGAAAAAATCAAGCTGTTCCAAGTCCTCTACCTATACTATTTAACCTTCCTATGGTTTCGTCTGCTGTCTGGATAACCTTTTGATTTGCTTCATAAAGTCTATTTATCTCAATCATTCTTGTCATTTCTACAACTGGATCGACATTTGATTTTTCAAGATGCCCCTGTAAAACCTTTGGTCTTTTATCATCTGAAATTATGAATGCCTCCCCCGAAAATTCACTTTCTTTATACCATGTATATCCATCTTTTTTCAAATATCTTCTTTCAGGGAAATCAACAATTTTAAGTCTGTCAAGACGTTGCATATTTTTCCATTCATTACCTGCTTTTTCTACGAAATCTTCTGGTTCATAGTCTGCATTTATGTATACTGTTCCATCTTTATCAACCTGAAAGTTATTTCTGCCTATTCTTATGAAACCATTTTCACCTAAAACCTTATTTCCATGCATATCAACCAGATAACCATCACTACTTATCTTGAAATTTCCATTTCTTGTATATCTTTCTCCTTGTTCTGTCATAACCGTAAAGAATCCATCTCCTTCAAGAGCAAAGTCAAAATCATTTTCTGTTGTTATAAGGCTACCCTGCTCAAATCTTACATAAGATTCGTTGTATTCTACGCCTGTCCCAAGTTTACCAACTACAGGGGCAAGGTCATAGCTACCCAGTGGAAATCTTACAACTCCATCATCATTTATTCTTCTTACAAGTAATTCTGGAAAGGCTTTTGATACACTTGTTTCTCTCTTATAGCCATCTGTATTTACATTTGCAAGATTGTTTGCAACTGTGTTGAGTTCATCCATTGTTACCATCATTCCACTTGCACCAGTAAATATACTTCTTACCATTTTTTGGCCTCCAGAAATACTATCGGAAGAAAACAAGAAAAATTAAGGCAAAAAAAATTGAAATTTTTTAAATATTAAACTAAAATATTGAGACTTATGGAGAGATGCCCGAGTTGGCCGAAGGGGGCACCCTGCTAAGGTGTTGTACCTTAACAAGGTACCGCGGGTTCGAATCCCGCTCTCTCCGAAAATAAAACCCCCATTGCTATTAGCAATGGGGGTTTTTTGTTAAAATTCAATCTTGAATCCACCAAGAACCATAAAACTAAAGTCTGTAGCAGCAAACTTTTTAAGTTGTCCATCTTGTACAATATATTGATAATCAATAATATTTTCATTGTTATAAATATTTATAAATGATATGTAAGAGCTTGATTCAAAATTGAGACCAAATAATTTGAGAAAGTCAAATGGACAATATGGGATTGTAATCTTTAAATCAAGTTTATGATATAGTGGTGTGTATTCACTATTGTATTTTCCATATTGATAATAATATTGTTTTCCAACATTAGGTATATCTTGTTCAATGAAATTTGTGATTGGAGTATAGGGTTTACCACTCATTAGTTTAAAGTCGAAACTAATACTCCAGTTGTAAAGCCAGTCTATCCATGGGTTGTCAAATTTGAGCTTATTAATTAATTCAAGTGTTATAGAGAGAGTATGCTCTCTTAAGTAGTTTGGCACAAACCATTCATCGATAGGGAGACTTGAGGGAAAAGCTGGATCAGGAGTTCCTAAATTTGTTACTTTTTCAAAGCCCTTAACATAGGTATAGCTTATCCATCCATTCCAGAAATCGTTTTTCTTTTTCTTTTTCTGGAGATATAATGCTCCACCATAGACTTCTCTGAAACCATCATTGTTGAATTTCTTATCATTATCATTGTAAATCAAGTCATGGTACCATTTATAAAACCCTTCAACCCTTACAAGATAGTTTTCTATATCATATTCTGTACCGACAAGACAATGATAAACTTTTTCAGATTGAAGATTTGTGTTTCCATATTTCTCGTCAATTTGATAAAAATCGAAAGGATAATAATTATATCTACCTCCCCTAATATATATAGAGGTATCTTCTGTTATTTCCCATTTGAGCCCTCCTACAGGATTGAAAATCATTTCTCCTGTTGGCTGATAATATTCTATTCTACCACCAGCTTCAAGAATGAATGATTTAATAAATTCCCAGTTATCCATTATATAACCAAAATAATAAGGCATACATTTATTTGAGAATTTTGATTCATAAGAGAAAGAATTTGTCCAGTTTCCGTTTGCATCTAGGGTATAAAATTTTTGATTTACTGAATAGTTGAGTAAGATTGGGAAAAGTGCAGCTCCACCAGTTTGAATTTTATGAGATTCAAATGAGTTTATATAAAGATTAACAAGTGGTTGTAAATTAAGTAAATCAGAATCCCACTCATTAATTCCAATTGGTCCTAAGTCAAGTTTACCATAATTTTTTGTGTATGTACCGCCAAACACAATATCAAAAGAATCTTTTTCTGTTAGTCTTCTATCGTATCTTACTCCAAATATAGCTTGTGGAGTACTATAATAAAATTCCCCATTAAAGGTTGTTCCGCTCTCATCATTCTCATCTCCACTGAATTTCCATACCATTCCTTCTTCACTTGCATAGAGAAAGACGGATATTTTATCATCTATGCTTGGATTGATTGTAAGTTTAAATATTCCATCGGTTACGTGAGGTAATTGAACTCCTTCTTTTACTTCCATAAATAAAGGTGCTAAAAGCTCATAATATGTTTTTCGTATATTAAAATAGAAATTGACATTTTTACCAATAGGACCTTCAAGTCCAATCTCACTTGTAGCAGATGATAGATCAAAATAGCCTTTGAGTTTTTCCTTATTTCCTTCCTTAACTTTTACTATTAAAGCTCCAGAAAGTCCCTGTGCAAGATAAGCTGGATAGCCTGCTGTATAGAGTTCTATACTATCTATCCAGTTTGGGTTGAACATACTTACTCTTCCACCCCATTTGTAAGGACTTAAAATAACAACACCTTCCATAAGGGCAATATTTTCATACCAGCTTCCTCCCTGAATATACATTGTAGCATCAAACATACTTCCGCTTGAACCAACTCCCGGCATAGCCTGAACTACTTTTATTGCATCGTTCATAAAACTCTGAGAAACGGCTTTAATTTCATCTGTGGTCATTTTTTTTGAAGCTGGTACTTTACCCTTTTCCCTTTTTTCTTCTACTGTTATCTCTCCCATTGTGATTTTAAGTCTTTTAAGTTCCACTGGAACTTCAAGGTCTTTTTCTTCTAATTTGATACTCTGTGTGAACTTTTCATAGCCTGCTATGACTACAACTAAAGTATAATTTCCATTTTCAATGTTCTCAAATGTTACACTTCCATCGGATTCTGTGTTCTTTTGAATCTTCTTTTCAAGCAAAACAACCGTTGCATCCTGAATGGGTTTCTTTTTTTCCTTTACACTGACTTTAATATTTGCTCCCCAGATAGTGTTAAATAAAAGGAATAAAATTAGAAAAAGATAAAATTTCTTATGCATTATTTTTTCCTCCTCTTAAGATAAGAAATATCTTTCATCTAATTAAATTAGCATCAAGTTGAATAAAAACCAACCTATTATTTGACAGATTTTTTTTGATATGTTAATTTAATCCTTATAGATTTACTAAAGATTAAACTATTATTTCCGATATTGTTAAAGAGTTATTATATGATAACAGAAGAATTATATAATGAAGAAAGAGAAATAATCAAATTTATAATGCTTTTTTGTTCAAACAACATCAGTGGTGTATTGAGGGATAGGGATACAAAGTTTAATGTTAAATTTAAAGATTATAAGAATGGTGTTATAACCTTTTCGAGTGTTGAGTGTAATAAGCCCGGAGTATCTCTTGATGACTATAAAATGAGACCACTGGATGGAGAGGTCGTATTTGGTGCAAATGTTTTTCTCTTTACGGCTATACCTACGCAAGACAATGCAATATCTTTGCCTGATGCTATTAAATCTCATCCAAAAAGGAAAACAGTAAGAATAAAAGTGGCAGGGAACCCTTTTATACAAAAACTTGATGCATATCTTTCACTTAAAGTGGTAGATCCTTCTATTCAGGATGAAGAACTTGCAAAAAAAATTCATTTGATAATAAGCACCATCGAAAGTACACTTATGCGTTCAGAAAACTATGACATTGCAAAGATTACTTTATTTGATGGAACAGAAAAAAATCCAATTTTACAGTTGATAAAAAAATATCAAAAGCCATTTGTTGTATTTGATACCGCCAATTTTTCAATAAAGGATGAAAGTGTTTTAACCTATCAGGACTATATTAAATTTATGAATGAAGCAGGGCTGGATAGCAAGGCTATTTTGGCTCAGCTTGATAAAATGAAGGAATTTTATAAAACTCACAAAATAAGAAGCGAAGCAACTGTTCCTCTTATATTTGAAGAAGAAGTTATAGGTATAATAAAAGTTATCTCTCTTAAAGATGTAATGAATAAAACGAATGTTATAAGATTGAAACAGCTTGCTTTAAAAGCTGTCGATGATCTTTTTACAAAATGTGCTTTTGAAATTGTTTCTAAGGATCCTCAAACTATTGTTGATATGAGTGTTAATGGTGCAAAGTTTATAATAAACCAGCCAGATTTTTATAAATATTTAAGACTTATGAAAAGACTCTATGTTCAACTTGTATTTAAAGATGAGACAACCATTAAAACTATGGCCACAATAGTCAACATTTATGAACCAACTCTTGAGGGTTATAGAGTTATAGGAGTTAAATTTTCCCTTAATATGGACTGGAAGGACAAGAATAAGCTGGAAGAGTTTATACAGAGTGTTGTAAGACTTCAGGATAAAGGGGATGTGATTGCTTAAATTTTTTCTTTTCTTGAGAGAAAAAAAGTATTTTATTTTTATATTTTTGCTTGCTTTTTTCAATCTTTTCTTTTTTCTTGATAAGTTGCCTGTTTTTAGCTGGGATGAAGCCAGACATGGTATTTCTGCTTATGAAATGGTTAAAAATGGAAATTTTTTTGTTCATAACTATCTTGGAGAACCAGACTACTGGAATTTAAAACCACCACTTGGTTTCTGGTTTATTGGACTTGCCTATAAAATTTTTGGTTTTTCTATCTTCAGTTTGAGATTTTTTTCTGCTTTTTTTGCTTTTATTTCAATCTTACTATGTTTTCGTATTTTTAAGCATTTCTTTGATGAAAATGTTGCCTTTATTTCTTCATCTTTTTTATCTCTGTCGAATGCATATATTCATCTTCATTCTGGTAGAACTGGAGATTTTGATGCTATTTTCAGTTTTATTTTTGTATTAACCGCCTATATACTTGTCTTTAAAAAAGAAAATTTGTTCAAGTTTTTATTGTTAGGAGTCGTTGTCTCTTTTGGATTTTTAGTAAAAAGTTTTGCTTTTATTCAAATTATACTTTTAATTTTTTTATTTTATTTCCTTAATGGAAATTTTAAAATCAAGAATTTTTTTGTTATGCTATTATTTGCTATAATTCCTGTTGCCTTATGGGCTTATTTCAGATATCAGTTTGATGGATTCAAATTTTTTCAGAGTATGATAGGATATGATTTTGTAAGCAGGTCGAAAGTAGCCCTTGAAGGGCATCCCTCTACAAACCTTCATTATCTTGAGCCAATTCTACTTAATAATCTTTTCTGGAGTATTTTCTTAATTCCTGCATTTTTCTATAAAAATGAGTTAAAATTCAATTTAAAAGGACAGATTTCATTTTATATAAAAATTAATGAGTTTTTATCTCATCCACTGGTTATTAGCTGGCTTTTAGCTTCACTTTTGGTTCCTTTTTTAGTTAAAACAAAATGTGCATGGTATGTGAATTCGGCTCATCCTGTTATGGCATTGATAGCGACATGGTATATCATTCAAAATGAAAAACTCAAGTATAAAAAGTGGATATGGGGACTTTTGGTTTTCAATTTTATTGCAATCTGGGTAAGAACATTCTTTTTAAATGAAGGTAGTGTTTATAGGGAAATTAAAGAACAAAAACCTCTTTTACAAGCCGTTAAGAGTATGGACAGAGAATTTTATTTTGATCCAGACAATGCTTTACAGGCTGATATTTTTATACTCGAAGTTGTAGGTGGCGGTAAAGTTTATAAAAATGAAAGTGGAATAATTTTTACAAAAAATAGGGATAGATTTAATAATTCAAAAGTTATTACCAATTTTGATGGCTGGTATATAATAGAGAAATAACTATCTTAAAATCTCATTAAGCTCATTTGAGTTTATGAGGACTTCTCTTGGCTTTCCCGCTCCCTTTGATGGGCCTAAAATTTTCATTCTATCCATTGCATCGATTATTCTTGATGCTCTGTTGTATCCTATTCTGAATCTTCTCTGTAAAAATGAGGCAGAAACTTCTCCATTTTCTACGGCTGTTCTTAAACATTCTTCAAATATTGGGTCGTCTGTATAATCAGTTGTGTCTTCAAACTCTTCTTCTGTTTCTTTCTGGATTAAGTCAAGAGGGTTAATCAAGTATTCCGCAGTTCCATTTCTTTTCAATGTCTTGACTATAGTTTCAACATCATTTATTGAGACAAACGGAGCCTGAATTCTTATTAAATCTATAAAGTTAGGAGTCATAAAGAGTAAATCCCCTTTGCCGAGAAGTTTTTCGGCTCCAGCCTTGTCGAGTATTGTTCTTGAGTCTGTTTGTGAACTAACTCTGAAAGCTATTCTGGAAGGAAAATTTGCCTTTATTATTCCCGTTACTACATCAACACTGGGTCTTTGTGTTGCAACAACAAGATGAATTCCTACAGCTCTTGCCATTGCAGCAAGTCTTGAAATGATTTTTTCCGTCTCCTTTGGAAGTCTCAACATAAGATTGGCAAACTCGTCTATTATTATAACTATATACGGTAGTCTATCGTATTCTAAAATTTCTTTGTTGTAGTCAATTATATTTCTTACACCTATTTCACTCAGTAAATTATATCTTCTATCCATTTCTTCTGAAGTCCATTCAAGGACAGCTATGGCCTCTTCTGGATTTGTGATCACTGGAGATATGAGATGAGGAATTCCTTCATAAAGTTCAAGTTCAACCATTTTTGGGTCAATAAATATAAATTTCACCTCTTCAGATGTTCTTGTAAAAACAATACCTGCTATTAGAGAATTTACAAATACACTTTTACCACTTCCTGTTGTTCCAGCTATAAGAAGATGTGGCATTTCTGTTAAGTCTTCAATTATTATATTACCAGCAATGTCCTTTCCAAGAATAAGAGGCAAAGTTGCCTTTGAGTTTTTAAATTCTGGGCTTTCTATAATATCTCTTAATACTACAGTGTCTCTATAGTGATTTGGAACCTCTATTCCTACTATGCTTTTATTGCCTATGGGTGCAACTATTCTCAAATTCTTTGTGCCGAGCTTTAATGCAAGATCGTCTGAGAGATTTACTATGCTTCTGAGTTTAAGTCCATCAGGTGGTATTATTTCATACCTTGTAATTGAAGGACCTCTTGAATAACCACTTACTTTGACATCTATTTTAAAACTTGCAAATGTTGTTTCTATAATTTCTGAGGTTCTTCTTATTTCTTTTTCTATCTCTTGCATGGATAGAGACTTGATGTTTTTTTCAAGGTCTTCTGGATTTGGATAGATATATTTGTCTACTTTTGGTGGAATGTATTGTTCTGATTTTTCTTCAAGTCGGTGGGTTATAATTTCTTTGTAATCAGCTTCTGCCGTTATTTCTTCTGGTTCTTCAACTAAAGTTGGAGAGTCAATCTCTTCAATAGCAGGAGTTAAATCTTTGTTAGCTTCAATTGGTTCTGAAAGTTGAGGTTCCATTTCAACTTCTGAATGAAGATTACTTTCGTGTGATTCTTCAGAGGAAATAATTTCTTCAGATTTTTTTCTTATTGCTTCTATCAATTTTGCCTTCTCTTTTTCGTCGGATAGCCACTTTGGAGTTTCTTCTGGTAATTTTGTTCTTTCTGGTAATTCTGTTTCTGTTTTTAAGAAATCAGGGACTTTGACTTCTTCCTCTTCTTTTTCTTTTACAACGGGTGGGGGAGCTTTTTCAAGGAAGGATAAGTCTTTTTTCTCTTTCTTTGCCTTTTTTGAAAAAATCATTGCGAATGGAAAAACAAATATTAATAATAAAGCCTTTCCAATCAATTTTACAAGAGAACTGAAAAGTTTCATTGAGGAAATAAGGGATATAAAAAATAGCGTGATAAAAAGGATAAATATAAACTCTTTTGGTAGAAATTCTTTCATTAAGTTTGTAATTACTATTCCAAATACTCCAGAGTTAATAAAATTTTCTGTTTTTGAAATAGAAGTTATTGCTATTGAAAGCGAAAGTGCCGAGATAAATAAAAGTAAAAATTTTATAAAAGTTTTACCTATCTTTTTTGAAGTTAAAAAATTTATGCCGAGAGCAAGTATTGCAAAGTTAAGAAGATATGAAGCAAATCTTCCGTAACTTATTATTAAAATTGAGGATATAAAAGCTCCTGCTTTACCAGCTATATTTTGTGGAATTTGAGAAGCACTTGAAGTAAAGAAAATTGAGTCAAGTGGTGAAAAACTTATAAGAGCAAGAAATAAAATACCAGCAATAGCAATAAAAAGATAACCAAAGAAAATTCTCATAAAAATCCTTTTTTAAATCAATTTTCCTCTTATTAAGAAAAATATAATAACAATTATTCCTAAAAAAATTCTATATATTGCAAAAGGTTGAAAGTTTTTAGTTCTGACATAGTTGATTAAAAAAGCAATCACACCGTAAGCTACTATGAAAGATACTACAAAGCCAGTGATTAAAATACCCCATTCTGTTGGTGAAATATCAAAGCCTGTTTTGAGTAAAGAATAGGCACTTGCCATAAACATTGTAGGAATAGCAAGAAAGAAAGAAAATTCAACAGCACTTTCTCTTGATAAACCAAGTATCATTGCTCCCATAATGGTTGCTAAAGCCCTTGATGTTCCCGGGATAAATGAAAGACACTGAAATAAGCCAATTATGAACGCAATTTTAAAACTTACTTCAGAAAGAGAATTGTATTTGAAATTTTTGTCTTTATCAAACAGGTAGATAGCTATTCCACCGATTATCAACATTGTGGCAACAACTACTGGATTAAAAAGATATTTTTGAATTTTTGAACCAGCTAAAGCTCCAATTATGACGGCTGGAATAACTGCAACCAAAATTTTAAGCCATAATGTTAAAGTTTCTTTTTTTTCTATTTCATTTTTGTTTTTTCCGAAAGGATATAGTCTTTTCCAGAAACAAAACACAACAGATAATATTGCTCCAAGTTGAATGAATATATCAAAAGTTTTTTCAAAATCATTGCCAAAACTTATGAATTCATTAAGAATTATCAGGTGGCCTGTGCTACTTATAGGCAAAAATTCTGTTATTCCTTCTACAATGCCCAGAATAATCGCTTTCAAAAAGTCCATTATTCATCTCCAAAAATTTTATATAGATTTTAAATAGAATTTCCGATAAAATCAAATAAACTGAATTTTGTTTATGAAAAGAAAAAAATCAAATCTTTTTTTAATTCCAAAATATTCGGAACTCAATTTTTTTTCAAATACAATAATTTTGTTGTTTTTGTTTATTAATGATGAGTTTTTCAGAAATTTTATTATTTTTGGTGTTTTAAACACTAGAGATCCTAGAGTTTTTATTATTTTTTTGTTTTTTGTAGCAGGTATGATTGTGTCTATTTATAATTTTTTTGTTGTAAGGAAAAAGAATTCATTTGAGAAATTTTTATTGGCATTTTATATTTTGTTTTCAAATTTTTTTCTACTTTTTTATTTTTTTTTTAAATGTTGAAATGGATACTTTTTATTTTATTATTTTCATTATAAACTTAATATATTATTTATTAATTTGGTTGTTGATTAGATTTGAAGTTATAGATGAAGATGATTTAGTATTAGATGATGATGTTAATATTAAATTTGCTATTTTTTATACTATTTTTATCTTCTTTCTTGTGTTTATTTTTCAAGTTTTTTTAAGAATGAAATGGGAACAAACTTATATAATTTTAAATTTTATGATTATTATTTTATCAGAAATATATAGGATCTTTATTAAGAGAAAAAAACCAAGAAAAAGAAAAAAGAAAGATTTAACTAAAACTTGATTTTTTAGTAAAAATTTTGTATAATATTTATACAAAAATTGTGGTATTCCCCTGTAGCTCAGTAGGCAGAGCAGCTGGCTGTTAACCAGCGGGCCGTAGGTTCGAGCCCTACCGGGGGAGAATAGGCCTACCTTGGTGGTAGGCTTTTTTTATCTCTATGAGAAAGATTTTTATATTTATCCTGCTTTTTTCCTGTCATTTGAATGTAAAGTCTGATAATCTTTTTGTAAGTTTTTCAGCTTCAGTGGAGAAAATAATAGATGGAGATACTATTATTGTTAATTCTCTTGAAAATCTATCAAATTTTTCTATCTTTTCAAATCAGGTTTATGTGGTGAGGTTGCTATATATTGATGCTCCAGAAACAAAGGAGAATGAAAGGTTTGAGAGATTTCTTGACAAACTTTATAAAAAAGAGATTTTCTTAAAAAGGAATGAAATTATAGAACTTGGAAATTTGGCTCTTTCAAATCTTTCAAACATCTTAAAAAAAGATGATATAATCTCAGTAAGTTTTAATCCTCAAAATCAGTTTGATAACTATGGGAGAATTCTTGCATTAGTTTACAAAGATAAGATAGACATTAATCTTTATCAAGTAGAAACAGGTTATGCTTTTTGTTATTTCTATAATCAAAAAAAGGATAAAAAATTTATTAATGCCGAAAATATTGCAAAAAAGAATAAAAAAGGTCTATGGAAATATTTTAATTAAATATTGTGTTTTTTTAATATTTTATTATAATATCTTTAAGTTAGTTTTGTGGAGGTTTTATGTCTCAATTAAGGCAGAGTTATATCTTAAAAGAATGGGTTATAATTTCTACAGAGAGAGCAAAAAGGCCAGAGCAACTTAAGGAGGATAAAGATATTTCGATCAAACACCCAGAATATGATGAGAATTGTCCATTTTGCCCAGGTAATGAAGAAAAATTCGGAAATACAATAGATTTATATAGAATTGAAGAAAATAACAAATGGAAGTTAAGGGTTATACCAAACAAGTTTCCAGCACTTTCACCTTTAAGAGATGGTTTCAATATAAATACTTACAATTATGAGAGGTCAATGGAAGGGATAGGCCATCATGAGGTTTTGCTTGAAACACCACTTCATAACCTCACAATAGCAACAATGCCAGTTGAAAATGTTGAGCTTGTTCTTAAAAGTTATCAAATAAGAATAAGAGAGCTTATGAGTATAGATTATATAGAATCTGTGATACCCTTCAGAAATCATGGTGCAAGAGCGGGGGCTTCTCAGGTTCATCCACATTCTCAGATCATTGCCCTTCCTATAATTCCAAGAGATGTTATAGCAAGAATGAATGAAAGTATTCGTCATCATGAAGAGTATAGAGAGTGTATTTTCTGTCGAACTATGAAAGAAGAACTTGATGCCGCTAAAAGGATAATTCTTGAAACTGAACATTTTGTTTTGTTTACTCCTTATGCTGCTTTTTCTCCTTTTGCTATGTGGATATATCCAAAAAGGCATAATTCATCATTTTGTGATATTAGTGATGAAGAGATTAAAAATCTTGCTTATGTTTTAAGAACGGCATTGAGAAAACTATTCTTTGGACTTAATGATCCTGATTATAATTACATAATAAGAACAGCTCCAAAAGGATACAACAATTCTGCCTTTTTCCACTGGTATATAACTATTGTGCCAAGACTTACGAGAAGTGCTGGTTTTGAACTTGGTTCTGGAATGTTTATTAATCCTACTATTCCAGAGGAAAATGCAGAATACTTGAGGAATGTCAAGGAATAATTATATATATAATATCGAAAAATTTGAGAATCAAATATTTTTTGTTTTTTGTCTGTAATTAATTTTTAATCAATCAATTAAAACATTCACACAATTCCTATCACAAAATTTGACAAAAATAATAATTTTTGGTAAAATATATAAACAATATGCGACGCGGGATAGAGCAGTCTGGTAGCTCGTCGGGCTCATAACCCGAAGGTCGGAGGTTCAAATCCCCCTCCCGCAAATTGTGGCGGGGTAGCTCAGTTGGTTAGAGCAGCGGAATCATAATCCGGTGGTCGGGGGTTCAAGTCCCTTCCCCGCTAAAGCATTTCTCTGGGGCTGTAGCTCAGATGGTTAGAGC
Organism: Brevinematales bacterium; assembly: GCA_037479045.1. Lineage (GTDB taxonomy): Bacteria > Spirochaetota > Brevinematia > Brevinematales > JAOACQ01 > JAOACQ01. The sequence continues at coordinate 38,700 of JBBFLL010000016.1, forward strand.
ACTGGCCTGTCACGCCAGGAGCCGCGGGTTCAAGTCCCGTCAGCCCCGATTTCCTTTTCTTTAAAAGTTCGATGTCAGTTTGTTAAATCTCAAAACTTTAAATTCATAATTTATTAAAAGTTTTTAAGAATATTTCTATTCTTGAAAAATATTCTTTTTTCTTTCATAATATATAAAAAGGTGAAAAGGAACTGGTATGTCAAAACCTCTCGTTTTAGTAGTAGATGATGAAAAAAATATCAGAGAAGGGCTTAAGACGGCTTTAAAACTTGAAAATTTTGATGTGGTTACATCAGAAGACGGAAAAGATGGGCTTGAGAAATTGGAACTTTTTTGTCCTGATGCTGTTATTCTTGATTTGAAAATACCTCATATTTCTGGAATGGAATTTCTTAAGAAAGTTCAGGGCATAAGTTGTGATACGCCAGTTATAATTCTTACCGGACATGGTGGAGTAGATGAGGCTGTTGAAGCAATGAAGAGAGGTGCTTATGACTTTCTCACTAAGCCAGTAAATATTGAAAAACTTGCCTTAATAATTAATAGAGCAATTGAAGAGAGAAAGAGAAAGGATAGAGAAAAGGTTTTAGAATCATTAGTTGATGAAAGGTATAATTTTGAAAATATAATTGGCAATTCAAAGGCTTTTCAGGAAGTATTAAAAATGGTAAAGCAGGTTGCACCCACTGATGCAACAGTTTTAATTACCGGGGAGAGTGGGACTGGTAAGGAAGTAATTGCAAATGCCATACATCTCAATAGCAGGAGAGCAAAAAATCCTATTGTTAAAGTTCATTGTGCGGCTTTACCTGAGACTTTGCTTGAAAGTGAGCTCTTTGGTCATGAGAAAGGGGCTTTTACAGGGGCAGTATCACGTAAAAGAGGAAGATTTGAGCTTGCTGATAGTGGGACAATATTTCTTGATGAAATTGGAGAAATTTCTCAGAGTGTTCAGGTTAAGTTGCTCAGGGTTTTACAGGAGCATGAGTTTGAAAGGGTAGGTGGTGAAGAAACAATTAAGGTAGATATAAGGGTTATTACTGCTACGAACAGGGATTTGAAGCAACTGGTTGAGGAAGGTAAGTTTAGGGAAGACCTATATTACAGGCTTAATATTATAAATATTCACATACCACCATTAAGAGAAAGGAAAGAAGATATTCCTCTTCTTATTGATTATTTTTTAAAATTTTATAACAAGAAACATAACAAAAATATTCAGGGAATTAAAGAAGATGCCCTTATTATTCTACAAAACTACAGATGGCCGGGAAATGTAAGAGAACTTCAGAACTTAATAGAAAATCTTGTTATATTATGTAATAAAAAGATGATAACAGAAGATATTTTGCCTAAATATCTTAAGGTAGAGGGTGGAGCTTTGACTGAAAGAAGTGAATTCAAGATTCAAATAGGTGCAACACTTGAAGAAATCGAAAAAGAAGCAATTCTTTCTACTTTGAATTATACAAACTGGAACAAATCAAAAGCGGCAAAAATATTAAATATTGGTAGAAAAACACTACTCCGAAAACTTGAAGAATACGGATATAAAAATCAGAGTGAGGATTAAACCTCACTCTGTTACTATATTAAACTTTTCTGATATATAAGTATTATTCTTTTTATCTTTTAAGTAAATATAGCATACCATTTCATCACCAGACTTTGTATTTCCGATTGTTGCTTTGATTCTTCCATTTATAGAAAGTTCAGCTTTTGATTGATAATATTCTTCAGAGCCATTTATGTTAAAAATAACATAAATACTGTTGTAGTCAACATCCTTAAGGCTATCTGGTAATTTGAAGTCAACAGTTATGATTGAAAATGAAGTTACTTTGTTAGGATTGACTTTTCTATCACTAATCTGAATAATTTTTGTTTTAAGTTTGTTGAAAGCCAGAATTCTTTCATCTTCACTCATCAATGTGGCATTATCTTTCCAGTTTGGTATTTTGAGTTTCTGGTTTTTTATAGTTCCTATGAGAATATCATAAATACCAGCCACAGTTTTTCTCGATTTGTCAATGAGGCTTTCTGAAATTTTAATATTCTCTGGATTAAAACCTTTAAAATAATTTGCATTTACAGAAAAGACAAAACTTTCATTTGCACTATTGTAAAGATTTTCAGCATAAGAGAAATCTTTTTCTTTATAGTTTTCTTTTGCAATATTTATTTTTTCTAAGTTTCTGGTTAATATGTCTCCAGTTTCAAGTATCTGTTGTATTAACTGTTGCTTATTTCCTTTTGGTTCATACCATGGATAGAAAGAAGTTTGTCTTGTTTCAGCATCAAAGTAAAGACTTCCAGAAATTTTTTCACCCAAGAATAACTGAGTTGGAATAAAGGCTTTGAATATGTCATCACTTGAGGAAAATTTAATCCACTTCATTTCTTCCAGTGCTGTAAAGAGTTTTTCAAGAAAACTTATATCACTCCACTTTTCAGCGTCAATTAATAGAACAATATGATTTTTTCCATCCTTGTTTTTGTTCTGAATTTCAACAATATAGTTTAAAAGATCGTTAATTGCTTTATCTGATTTTCTTTCTATGATTGATTTGGCTTTTGTATCAACTATCAAAACATTCATTCCAAAGCCGGTGCTCATCATTCTTGAAGGAACATAATAGTTTATATCAGTAAAGTCTTTATATCCTTTGAAAACGGAAACATCACTCAAATAACAATATGTTATTTCATTTTTTACCATTGGTTCGAGTGAGGTATTGTCGAATGCGAGTTCTGGGAAAAATATTCCTTCTGGTTTTACACCAAAAACAGAGTTTTTAAGGTTTTTGTCGTAAGATATCTGCATTTCTATATCTTTTTTTGAAATCATCGGGAAGAGTGGATTACCAAAACCAGAAGCGAGTATATTTGCATTCTTTTTGCTTACTATTGAAGTTAATCTTTCTATGAAATTAGGATTGTTTTTTATGAAATTGTAAACAGTAAGTCCGTTTATTGCAATATCAAATTTTATCTTTGACTTTTTTTCTATAAAATTAAGAACATTTGAATAGCTTTGTGTGGTATTTTCAATGACAGAGGTATTTTTAGTTTCATCAAGATAAAACTCTGGATTGAAAAGAAAAACTACATTAACAGTAAGATTTTTATCAATTGGTGAAAATAGTTTTTGTTTTGTGATTTCTACTTTTCTTGTTGCAGAGAATATTGGAGCATCTTCTGAATCTAAAATTTGATAAAATAGTTTTGCTTTTGGAGACTTAATTTTTGTTATATCAGTTGAGAGATTTACGTTGTATGGTGCTTCCCATGATAGTGTTGAGATATTTTCATTTGCGATAGAGCTTATTTCTTTATCGTTTTCATCAAGCAGGGAAATTTTGAGCTTTAAGTTGTCAAGGCTATCTTTTCCGTATTTGTAAATGCTTCCTGTTATAAATAATTTCCCACTTTTTATTTCAGGATTTAATGTTGAAATGATGTTTGCATTAAGGTTTGCTGCATTTACAATATTTATTTCTTCAAGAATCACGATATCACTTTTTAATAAAAATGATTTTTTAGGTGATATTTCTATTTCTCTTGTGTATATTTCAAGGCTTTGAGTATTTTTTTTATGATAGTTGTCAATGTATAAAACACTTTCTTTGTCAAAAATCATTAGAACTGAAGATTTAACGTCTTTTGCAAGTAAAGCCATAAAGCCATCAGCAGAAAATATACCACCGTGTTCTCCAGATAATGGCATAAAAGGAATTTCTTCCATTTCATTTTCGTTTGCAATAATCAATTTTCTTTGTTGTTCACCAAAGGCAAACCAGTTTTTCATGCCATATTTGATTTTAACTGGTTTTGGTGAGTTGTTTATTAATTCAACTTCCATAAAGATGGTTGGAGTTTTTCTATCCAGTGTGTATTTTTTTCTTAATAATATGTCTTTATTTAAAATTTCTTTTAAAGGGTATGTTAATTCTACATATATATTTTCTTCATTTTTTCCAAAACCTGCTGATTTTATACCGTAAGGTCTCATCTGGCTACCGGGAAAAATTGTATCAAAATTGTCTTCACCTATGCCAGAATTTACGGAATTTTCGTAGATTGTTAATTCTTCAAGATTTTTTTTGTTTGCAAGTGCTACTATCTTTCCACTGTCCTTTGGACTTACTACAAACCTGATGAAGTTATTTTCAAGTTCGATGTTGCCATTTTTGAGTTTGTTGATTATGAGATCTCCAGCTTTTGATTTAGCTGCCTGTGAAAAGAGCAATAAAGGTAATAGAGCCAAAATAAACACTAATTTTTTCATTTTTACTCCCCCAGAAATAGATTTTTATATGCAACTCTTTCTTTATTCTATTAATTATACCTTTTTTAAGCTATTTTTTTTGAAATATTTTAATTAATAAATTATAGTATTATCAACATTTTTTGTCAAAAAATCATTGATTTTCAACGTTTTTGCCAAATAATTGGCAAAAAACTATTGAGAGAGAATCATTTAAGAAATGAAAGTTAATAAACCGAAAATAAGAGCTGTAGGAGGGAATTATGAAACACAATTCTTCAGTTATCTATAAACTTTTCAAGAAGAATCCAGTTAAGGCTCTTCATCTTGCTCAGGCATTTTTGAGTATGGAGAAGGCAAAAGAGATAGATTATAATAATCCCGAAGGTAAAAGTAATGAATTGCCTCTCATTACATTCAAGATAACACCTTTATGTAATTTAAGATGTGTTATGTGTGGTCAGAGAGGTATTTCTGGAACTCTCAAGGGAGAGAAAGTGGCAGAAGAAGTTCATAAAATTGTCCCTATGGAAAGATATATGGAGCTTGTTGATGAAGTGGCTCATAAGACGCAAGTTTTTTATGTATGGGGTGGGGAGCCATTTCTCTATCCTAATTTTATGGATCTTGCCTCATATATGGCAAAAAAGATTCCAATCTTTACAGTTAATACCAATGGGACTTTGCTTGCTAAATATGCAAGAAGGATTGTAGAAGATCAATGGACGGGATTTTTTATTTCACTTGATGGTTTCAGGGACACAAATGATAAGATAAGGGGAGAAGGCTCTTATGACAAGGTTATAGAGGGTATTGAAGCTATAAAGAAAGAAAAAAAGCTACAAAAATCTATTCTCCCTCATATAGGAATAGTAACAACAATTAACAATATGAACTATATGTATCTTGATAAACTTGTTGAAGCTACAAGGGATATTGGTTTGTCATGGCATATTATAAATCTTGGGACATATACCACTGAAGAAATTGGCAAGAAAGAAGAAGAAATTTTCCAGAGAGAACTCGGGGTAGAGGCATATTACTGGAGAGGTTTCAATACCGGCTTTAACAAGGGCATTGATGGAGATAAATTTGCAGAAATTCTTGAAAAGGTTCACAGTATGGATGTTGATCATCCTATTATAACAGTTCCTGTTATAAGGCCCTCTAAGATAGGCATATATTATGCCGAACTTGAGACTATTGTGAGGGATAGATGTTTTGCTCCATGGTTTTCTGTGGATATAAATTATAATGGAGATGTCCATTTTTGTGCCGATTATCCACATTATATAATTGGGAATATTATGAAGGAAAATTTGCTCGATATTTATAACAACGAAAGGGCAAGAAAGTTCAGAACGGTGCTTAAAAATAGCCCAAATGGTATTTTCCCTGCCTGCACAAGATGTTATCAGCTTATGTTATGTGGTAGAAGGAGAAGAGGATATTAAATTAAGCTATTAAGCTGCTTTTTTACAATAGAAGTAATAAGGCTTTGTGGTAAAATTTTTATTAAAAAAGCAAATATTTTGTTTTGTATTCCGGCTATAACAAGAGATTTTTTCTTAAACATTGCTTTTAAACCTATCTTTGCAACAGTCTTAGCATCCATTCCCATTTTATTTGAGAAATGTTTGTATTTTTCACTATTTATTTTTGCATTGTTGTCAAAATTTGTTTTTGTAAAGCCGGGAAGTAAGCAGCTTACGTTTACTCCTTTGTTTTTGAGTTCATTTCTTAAGGCAAGTGAGAATGTGAGAACAAAACTCTTTGTTGCTGAGTAAACTGCAAAGTATGGGAATGGAAACAGAGCCACCATTGAGGCAATGTTGAGGATATTTCCCTTTCCTTTTTCTGCCATTTTTTTTCCAAAGAGAATGCTTAATTTCGTAAGAGTTTGAATATTAAGGTTGATTATATTTTCTACTTCTTTTGTATTGCTTTCTATGGCTTCTCCAAAAAGTCCAAGTCCTGCATTATTGATTAAAATGTCGATATCTTCGTTTACTTCACTGAATAATTTTTCTGCGGCATCTTGAGTTGATAAGTCCATTGATATTACTCTTGCTTTTATGTTAAACTTTTCAACCTCATTTTTTACTTCTGTAAGTTTATCTTTACTTCTACTCACAAGAATCAAATTATATCCAATTCTTGCAAGCTGTATTGCAAATTCTTTTCCTATACCATAAGATGCACCGGTTATGAGTGCTTTTGGCATCCTTCCTCCTATAGCTCATTATTGATAATTATATAGTCTGCAATAAACTTTGGAGATTCATCGGCTATCCAGTCTTTCTTTGCTTCAGGATTGGGTATTGATGCTCCTATGAGTATGAATGTGAAATTACCATCGTTATTTTTAAAATTTGCAATTTCGCCGGGTTTTAAAGTAAAGTCTTTCTCATTGGCTTTGAGTTTTATATCACACCACAATCTTAATCCGCTTTCTGTTTTTTCAATTGGATTTCCTTCTTTTATGCTATAACCCTCTGTTATGGAGAAAAACTCATTTACTTTGCTTGCTATTGCAAACACAAGTTTATCTTTATCGTAAAAATAAATAGCCTTTGACGGTCCTGAAGGTGAGATTTTTGTAAAAGTTTTTAATCTCATTTTTTCAAGGTTGAGTTTTATGTATTTTATTTCTTTCCACGGTGAGATTGTTATATTTACTTTGCCCTTTTCTCCCCTTGCAGTTATTTCAAGTGTATCGTTTTTTTGTTTAACAGACTGTATCTCTCCTTCATTGAATGAAGATGGATAGTTTATGTTAAAATGAACTCCATTGCAGGATAGTAGAATAAATGTTGTTAATAGTATTATAAAATTCTTCATAAAAGCCCCTTATTTCTTCTTAAGCCAGAAAGGTGGCTTTAAAGTTTCTATTACAACAGGTTGTCTATCATCTCCAACAGGATCAGGAAGTAAAGTGAGTTTGTCATTTACTTTCAGTGTAGCTCCCTGAATATCACCTGCCCATGTCCTTGCGAAGAATAGATTTATATTTCCCCAGTCATTGTAATCGTATAATGTTGTTATACCATTTGTTTCCGTTGGATTAAGATTTGTTGTTATTGTCCCAGAGATTACTCCATTTCCATTGAAGTCAACTCCTGCAGAGCCACTTCTACCAAGTCCAGCAGCTTCAGAAATAGAGTTTTCGTTTATAGAAGAACCACTTCCATCTGAGTAGTCTATAACCATATTTGTATTGGTCGGACCTCTATGGAGAGCATAATGAGCTTCAGCAGGGGATATTCCAGAAAAATAATGATTTGAAAAACTTGTATTCCCAACATCGAGCCATCTGTAGTAATAATATCTATCACCTTCTCTTGAATTTCCGATTTCAGGGAGACCATAGAGTTGATACATATAGTTCATTATGCTATAGTAGTTTGGCTTGTAGTTTTCATCAGTACTTCCACCATGACGTAAACCAAGATTGTGACCAAATTCATGCATTATTGTTGCCGCCTGATAGTTGATAAGTATATTTTTATTTAAAGTATCAGAAGAATTAAGTCCCCAGTTTCCCAAGGAGACTACAAAATCATTTCCCGGACACTCAGCAATTCCAGATGAGCCATCACTTCCATCAGCCTCCTGAGAATAAGCAAAGAGAAGAAAATGAAAGATTTGTTTCTTTCTTAAGTCCATATACTTTACTTTGTATTTATGCAGGTTTCCGAAACCTGTTTCTGTATATACTGTAATGGGGATTTCGCGAGGAACTCTATGGTTTTCATTATCAAGATTATGATTGTTTGTAGCTTGTCCACTTAAGTTCAGATTTCCGACATCAAAGTGGACTCTTATACCTTTTTTGGCAAAGGCTTCTACTACTTTATCGAGAGCCTCACCTCTCGGTATAACTCCCTCGTCCTGAGAGTCCATATAGCAAACATGTATGAAGATATCTTTTTGATTTGTTCTTGCACCCCAATCATATAGCGGAAGTCCGGCAAATGTTCCACCGGGGACTTCAGAGCAGTCTGGTATGCCGTCCTGATCTGCATCATTTGTGCTTGTTATATCGTTTGGTCCACCGGGGGTGGCAGTTTTCACTGTAAAATCAGATGAAGTGTCGGTATCAATCTGACTTGGATTTCTACTTAAAGAAAATCCATAAGAATTGCTTGAGAAAGGTAAAGAGACTGCACTACCACCATTCCACGCTGGATTGCCATCAAGCCCATCATACATTGGGCTTACTGTCGAACCACCGAATCTTACAAAGTCTATTGTGTAATTTGAGTATATCAACTCTACAAATCCATTTGCCTGCCAGTATGGATAGCTTCCTCCACTTGACACATATCCTATTCTATCGCTATCTACAAGACCTGAGTATGGTTTTGCCCTGATTATTACATAAGAACCGGGTTCTATGGTTAAGGCTGGAAGTGAAAACATTTTTATATAGCCATTCTGATCATAAGAACGAAGGACATATTTTGAAAGAATAACGGATACATTTGTTGGGTTGTATATTTCAATCCAGGCTGAACTGTCACTATAGTAGGTAGAGCCTACCTCACTTATCTTAAGTGGTGCAGCTTCATCTGTGGTAAGCATACATTCACAGGAAACAAGAAACACAAATGAGAGTAGTGGTATTATATATTTCATATTTACCCCCTTATTCTTTTGGTTTAAAGTATTCTTCGAGGGTGGTTTCAAGAGGTCCATAAATATTTGTCATATTTCCATCTATTTCAAGCCTTAAGAATGAGTTTGTATTCTGTATGATTAATTTGTTTGTGAAGTCTATTTCCACACCATAGCTTAAATTTGTTAACGTTTCGTTGTAAAGTATCTTACACTCACCCACAAAGCCTTTTACTATGGCCTTTCTTACTATGTTTTGTGGTTTTGAGCCGGGTTTGCCTATACCGCCTCTTACAGCAGCAGCTCCTGTTCTCTCAACTACAGCAAACTTTTCTTCAGATTTTGCAGGCTTTGGTTGTTTTTTTATAATATTGCCAATCTTATCCTCAACGCCACCAAGTATTCTCAGTGTTGAATTATCTGGTAGGAGTAATTCAAGATAATCCTCTTTACTTTTTATTCTTATTATAGAATTTATCGAGATTTTATCGTCGATTTTTATTTTAAGCCATTTTTTTCCAGATTTTACTTCTGCTTTTCCAACAAAGCCAACAACAGTTACTTTATCATTTGCTCCATAAAGATATGTAGAAATTATAAATAGAAAAATTATTAACTTTTTCATAATTACCTCCATATTTTAATCTTAACATTAATTTTTTAATTAATCAATGTTTTGAGATAAAAATTTGATTTTTTTGAAAAAATTTGAGTTTCAAAATATAATTTCCTTGAGGTTTCTTATGGCTTTTGAATGGGTAATGTATAAAGGTGAGAGTAATAGTTTTCCTTACCGACTTGTAATAAGAGAAAACGAAAGAATTATACTTGATTTGAGAGTTAAAGAAAAATGGCCCGGAAGCAAGGGAAATATCTTCTGTTTAAGGCATAATCCAGAGGTTTTTGAAGAATTTACTGAAATTGAAAGGGTTTCAATACTTTCATTAAACAGATATGGGAAGAAATTACTTGTTGTGCTTGATAGATTATTAAACAAGCGGTGTGAATTTTTATTTCTTAAAAAGAAATATAAAAATCAAGCTGGAGAGTATGAGCAGATATTCTGGCGAACACAGGCAGGTTTGAAAGAGAGGGGAAGAAATTTTAAAATTTATATTTCCAATAAAGCAAAATCTTTAAAAGTTTTGATTGATAAAAACGAAAGATATGCATGGAATTTCAAATGTGAAACAAAAAGGGTTGATCTACCTGTAGGAGATTATGCACTTGAGACTGAAAAAGGAGTTATTGCTGTTATTGAGAGAAAAACGCTTGAAAATTTTATTTCTGAAGCTGGGAATTTTCAGGTTTTGATTCAAAAAACAGCAGAGCTTGCAAAATATAAATATGCGGCTTTTGTAATTGAAGCAAACTATTCTGATTTTTTGAAGAAAAGAGAACACTATTCGCCATCTTTTTTTTCAAAAATTATAGGAAATTTTCAGGCTATTTTTCCATCTCTACCAATTATATTTGCTGGAAGCAGGAAATATGCTGAAAATTGGGCTATAAATTATTTCCAGTTTGTAGCTCAGATTGAAACAGAAAATGAGCTTTTTACAGATTTATCAGAAGAAAAAAAGAATACAAAAATTGATATAAGTATTGAAGATAAAATTATGTCTTCTCCGTTTGAGACATTTTCTCTTGATGAGATAAAAAATTATCTATCTGCCTATAGCAAAATTGTGTTGAGAAATAGAATAAAAAATCTTGAAGAAAGTGGAAAATTAATCAAACACAGGAAAGGGAATAGGCTTTACTGGACAAAAACAAATTAATTTACTTTTTTGTTAAGATATTCTATACTTTTTAGATGGGGGAAAAATGATAAAAGTAAGATTTGCTCCATCTCCGACGGGGAAACTTCATCTTGGTAGTTTAAGAACGGCAATATACAACTGGCTTTATGCAAGGCATTGTAATGGAAAATTTGTCTTAAGAATTGAAGATACCGACCTTGCAAGGTCAAAAAAAGAGTATGAAGATTCGATAATCAAAGATTTAAAATGGCTTGGCATGGATTATGATGAATTTTATCGTCAGAGTGATAGATTTGATGTTTATAGAAAATATGCTGAAAAACTTATTTCAGAAGGAAAGGCTTACTATTGCATTTGTGAGAGAGAGGATATTTTAAAAAGACAGAATCTTGGTAATGATATTGAAGTTTATAGATATGATGGACATTGCAGGAATAATACTTCAAAGCCAGATAGACCTTTTGTAATAAGACTTAAAGTTGATGAAAAAAGTTTAAGTTTTAATGATCTTGTGAAGAAAAAAATTTCACTTGATACAAAAGAACTTGATGATTTTGTGATATTAAAGCAGGATGGTTCTCCTACTTACAATTTTGCTGTTGTGGTTGATGATGGTGAAATGGGTATAACACATATTATAAGGGGAGAGGATCATATTACCAATACGTTCAAGCAAATTTTAGTTTACGAGGCACTGGGCTTTAAAATTCCAGAATTTGCTCATCTCCCTCTTGTTCTTGGTAAGGATAAAAAACCTCTATCTAAGAGACTTGGTTCTATAGATGTTGAATACTATAGGGGGGCTGGTGTACTTCCAGAGGCGTTAATCAATGCTGTTGCAAGACTTGGCTGGGGTTATGAAAATCAGGAAGTATTTACAGTCGAGGAATTGATAGGAAAATTTGATATAAAAGGGCTTAATCGTTCAAATGCAGTTTATGATGAGGATAAAATCTTTTTCTTTAATGGTAAACACATAAAAATATTAAAAACTGAAATTCTCATAAAACATTTTAAAGAATTTATAGAAGCTACAAATCTTAATCTTGCTGGAAAAATGGAAGATGAAAACTGGCTTAAATTTGCAATTGAAAGTATAAAGGACAGGCATTCTACTCTGAAAAGTCTGTATGATGAACTACTCATCTTTGCCCTTGATGAGATAAATATTGAGAAAAATGCCCTTGAAGAGTTAGAACATCTTTTGTCAGAAGAAAATGAAAAGTCAGCTTACGAAAAGGTTAAGGAATTATTAAAACAAACAAATATTTCAGAAATATCAAGAGAAGACCTTGAGAAAAAATTGAGAGATATCGCATCTCAGTGTAATATAAATTTTGGTAATCTTGTGAGAATTTTGAGAATTAAACTCTGTGGGAGTAATAAATCTCCAGATATTGTTACTGTAATTAAACTTTATGGAGAGGTAGTAAAAAATAAGTTAAATTAAGTGGTAGAAAAATATGAATGCAATATTTAAAAGAAAAAGTATAAGGTCTTTTAAGAAAAAAAGAGTTAGCAATAGGTTGATAAAAGAAATTTTGATGGCCGGAATGGCAGCACCAAGTTCATGGAATTCTAAGCCGTGGGTTTTCATAGTCATAAAGGACAGAAAAATCCTTGATGAGATTGCAAAAAGACATGGCTATGCAAATATGTGTAAAGAGGCAAGCCTTGCAATTTTAGTTTGTGGTAATCCAGAAAATATGAAGGAAAAGGAATTTCTCCCACAAGATTGTGCTGCTGCCACAGAAAATATGCTTATAGAAGCTACATATCTTGGGCTTGGGAGTGTTTGGGTAGGCCTTTTCCCGAAAGAGGAAAGAATGAATTTACTGAGAGAACTTACCTCTTTGCCAGAAAATATAATACCTTTCAGTCTTGTTGTAGTGGGATATCCAGCAGAAAAAAAGAAAGGAAAGAAAATTTATTATGAAAATATGGTGTATATAGATAAATGGGATAGCAAACAAAAATTTGACATATAATCATATATAAGCTAAAATTTTATGCTTTAAAATCCTTGGGATTATATTTTTAATCCCCATATTTATTATGTCCATAAGGAGGAAATTTTTAAATGAGAAGTTATGAGATTGCTTTCCTGTTCAGGGAAGGAGAAAATTTTTCGGATCTTAAGGATAGGGTTAAATCCTATATCGAAAAGTTTGGTAATAAGGTTGTTGGTGATTCAGAACTTGGTTTGAGAGATCTTGCTTATCCAATTCACAAGAACAGAGAAACTTTTCACAAAGCCTTTTATTACTTTGTTAAGGCTGAGATGAAGCCAGACGTTATTGCTGAAATGGAAAAATCTTTCAAGTTTGATGAAAGTATCATTCGTTATATGATACTTGTGGAGTAAAAAATGAGCTGGGATATAAACAGAGTTATTCTTGTTGGACGACTTGCCAGTGATGTAGAGCTTAAGTATACTCCAGCTAATGTTGCGGTTGCTAAATTCAGAATTGCCGTTGGTGGTAAGCAGAAAAGCGATGGTGGGGATAATGTATCTTTCTTTTCTGTCGTTGTCTGGAATAAACAGGCAGAAACTTGTAGCAAATTTCTCTCCAAAGGCAAACAAATTGCAATTGATGGAAGGCTTGAGCAGAGAAGCTGGATCGGGCAGGATGGTGTAAAAAAAAGTGTAGTAGAGATTGTTGCTGAAAGAATTGAGTTCTTAGGGGCATCATCGGCACAAAGTCCAAAACAGGATAATTCTGGTGTGCAGCCAGCAGGGTCATTTCAGACAGCATCAGATTTTTACGATAACAGTGATTTTGATTTTTCTACAGTTGATCCATCTTCAGAAGATGATGGATTCGGTGGACCAGATTTTTAAATTTTAAGTGGAGGTAAAAATGTCAGAAGAAAAGATAAAAGATATGGAGATTCAAAATCTCGAAAAGCAGGTGTTAGAATCAGCAGTAACTAACGAATTAATTGAAGAAGAAATCAAAAAAGAAAAAGAAGATTTTGGACAGGCAGCACAATCATCAGATAAGAAGAAATTTTTCTTCTCAAAAAAAGTATGTAAATTCTGTTCAAAACAGGTTGAAGAAAGTGCAATAGACTATAAGAATGTAGATCTTATTAAGAGATTTACTATGCCTTCTGGAAGAATCTTACCAAGAAGGATAAGTGGTAATTGTGCAAGGCATCAGAAACTTATTGCCAGAGAAATTAAAAAGGCAAGAATTATTGCCCTACTTCCGTTCCTTGACAGATAGTTTAAAATTTGAGGAGGCATTATGAGAGTTATACTTTTAGAAAATGTTGTAGGGCTTGGTAAAGCCGGTGAAATAAAGAATGTAAAAGATGGTTATGCAAGAAACTATCTTATACCTAAAAAGTTAGTAGAAGTAGCAACAAAGAGCAAAGAAGAATATCTTGCTAAACTTGCAGAAAAATTAAAAGAAAAAGCAAAAAAGTTTTACGAAGATGCAGTATCTCTTAAAGAAACTCTTGAAAAAGAATCACTTGAGATTAAGGCAAAAGCTGGAGAAGAAGGTAAGCTCTTTGGTTCTATTACAAACTCTGATATTGCATTGGCTTTGAAGGAAAAGGGATACGATATAGACAAGAGAAAGATAATGGTTGATCATATTAAGGTTCTTGGTGAACATACTGTAAGAATAAAACTTGATGAGGGAGTTGTTGCTACTATTCCATTGAAAGTAGTTGCAGAGTAGTTATGGCATATGACGAACTTTTAAAAAGAGTTCCACCTTATAGTATTGAAGCAGAACAGGCATGTTTGGGAGCGATGATTTTTGCTCCCAATCTTGTGCCACAAATAATGGAAGTTTTGAGTGAAGAAGATTTTTTTGATGAAAAACATAGAATAATTTTCAGAGCTATTTATGAGCTTTTTGATTCAAATCAGACAGTTGATGCTGTTACAATTGCAGAAAGGTTGCAGGCAGTAAATAAACTTGCTCAGGCTGGTGGTCAGGAATATATAGCCCGTCTTTATGATTCAAGTTTTTCCATTTCAAATGCAATGGCTTATGTAAATATCATAATCAATAGATCCATATTAAGAAGTCTTATTAACGCATCGAGGAGAATTATTGATCTGGTTTATGAAGGAGATATGGATAATGTTGAGAAGATATGTGATGAATCTGAAAAATTAATATTTGACGTTACACATAGAAGATTAAGAACAAGCTATAAACTTTTGAATGAAATAATGGCAGAAGCTCTAACAGGTATCTCAAAATTAAAGGAACATGCTCATGTTTATACTGGTGTTCCTACTGGATTTACCGACTTTGATGATAAAACAAGTGGACTACAAAAAGGGGATTTGATTGTAATAGCGGCAAGACCATCAATGGGTAAAACAGCCTTTGCCTTAAGCATAGCACGAAATGTAGCTTCTCACAAAGATGCTGTATTGATCTTTTCTCTTGAAATGTCATTTCAAGAACTGGCTTTAAGAATGATCTCCGCCGAATCAAGAATTGATATGCAGAATATAAGAAAGGGAAATATAACTCCATCACAGTGGGGGGCTATCGTTGAAGGAGCTGGAAGGTTGTCCCATCTTAAGATTTTAGTTGACGATACACCCGCAATTTCTTTAAATGAAATAAGAGCTAAGGCACGAAGAGTAAAAAAGCAGTATAATCTTTCTTTGATTATTATAGACCATTTGCAACTTGTTACAACGTCAGATTCAAACAAGCTGGTAATTAATAGAAATGCAGAAATTTCTTATATTTCAAGAAGTTTAAAAGCATTAGCAAAAGAACTTGATATTCCTATAATTGTTCTTTCACAGCTTTCAAGAGAGGTCGAAAAAAGACAGGATAAAAGACCAATTCTATCTGATTTAAGAGAATCGGGGGCTATTGAACAAGATGCTGATATAGTTGCTTTTTTATACAGAGATGCTTATTATAATAAGGAAATAAATAATAATGTGACTGAATTGATAATTCAGAAACAAAGAAATGGTCCTACAGGGACAGTAGAACTGGCATTTTTATCTAATATTGTAAAATTTGAAAATCTTGAAAGGCACAGGACTTATACAGAAGATAGATTTGAAAATTCTTCTAATAGTGAAAATGGAGAACAGGATTTTTAAAGGTTTTTTATGAATAGATTTAAGGAAATTTTAAGAGAAATAGGAAATTTCTTCATCTTTTTTATTGAAACACTTTATTACTTTATTGAGAATTTTAAAAAGCCAGTTAATATAATTGAAAATGTTTATAACATAGGTGTTAAATCTTTGCCTGTAGTTTTAAGTACTGGTTTTTTTCTGGGTTTAATTATGGGGCTTCAATTGAGTGATGCTCTTGAGTCTATTATAAGTGGGACATCTCAGTATATAAGTGGAGCTTTATCAGTGGCTTTAGTTAAAGAATTAGGACCTGTTTTTACTTCTCTCATTGTTGTGAGCCGTGTTTGTTCTTCTGTAACTGCTCATATAGGAACTATGAAGGTTACAGAGCAGATTGATGCACTTAAAACTTTTGGAATTAATCCAGTTGGTTTTCTTGCAACTCCAAGAGTGATTGCAGGAATGATTTCTTTACCTATTCTTGGCTTTTTCTCAATAATGGCTTCTATGATTGGTGCATGGATAATGATAGGTTTAATTGGAGAAATTCCTCTGGGTGTCTATATAGAAATTGCTCAGATTCCTCTCAGAGTAAAATATATATTTGAATCTATTTTTAAAATGATAGTTATTGGTGGTTTTATACTTGAAATAAGTACCTTTTATGGATTTGAAGCAAAGAATGGTGCTGCTGGAGTTGGTGAAGCAACGATTAAATCTGTTGTTGTGTCAAGTTTTATGGTAATTTTACTTGATTATATTCTTGGTTCTATATTTATCATACTTGCTGGAGGAACATTGTAAATATGGAGAATTATATTATAGAAACTTATGACTTAAAAAAAACGCTTAACAATAAAAAAGTTCTTGATGGTGTGAGTGTTAAGATTAAAGAAAAGGAAACTTTTACAATAATTGGCCAGAGTGGAGTAGGTAAAAGCGTTTTTCTTAAACATCTTATTGGTTTAATGCGACCTGATGAAGGCGAGATTTATATTTTTGGGGAAAAGATGGATTTTGATAATGAAGATAAATGGAATGAAGTAAGAAAACGTTTTGGCATGCTTTTTCAGGGTGGAGCTTTGTTTGACTCTTTGACTGTAGGAGAAAATTTATACTTTGTTCTTGAAAATTTGAAACCAGAGCTTTCTGAACGTGAAAAAATCAAGGCTATAAAAAGAGCTCTTGAGCTTGTGGAATTAAAGGATACTGAAAAAATGACAATACCATCTTTGTCTGGTGGAATGATGAAAAGAGTAGCACTTGCAAGGGCTATAGTTGCAGAACCAGAAGTTGTTTTGTTTGACGAACCGACTACTGGGCTTGATCCTATAACTACAGCAAGCATTAATGAGTTAATTTTCAGCTTAAAGAATAAAATTAATACAACCTTTATAGTTGTAACTCATGATATTAAGAGTGCAAAATATATTTCTGATAGAATAGCGATGATTTATAAAGGAAAGATAATTTTCATAGGTACACCTGAAGAGCTTGAAAAAACTGACAATCCTTATGTTGTTCAGTTTGTTAATGGGCTTTCAGAAGGCCCAATTTCAGTATAGAGTAAAAAGATAAAAGGGGTGTTGGTATGTATAAAACAATGAAAAAATTCAATCCAGTAGCCATAGGTATATTTCTTGTAAGTGGTATAATTCTTATGTTATTTTTTATTTATTTTGCAGGCAAATTCAGTTTTATACTTGGGGGAGGGTACAGATTTTTCATTGAGTATGAATTTCTTGACAATCTTCAAAGTGGGGCAAAAGTAAGGGTCTCTGGTGGACCTGCGATTGGCTATGTAAGAAATATTAGTTTTGAAAGCGGAAAGATTGTTGTGGAAGTTTTGATAAATGGCAAATACAAACTGAATAGAGATGCAAATTTCAGTATATATTCGACAAGCCTTGTCGGACAGAAGTATATTAACGTATCTGGTTATAAGCCAAATTCTCCTAACATCATTACAAATAATGATTACATAATTGGTATAACTCCTATGGGCTTTGCACGAACAATAGAATTTGCTGGAGCTGGGCTTAAGACAATTTTCTTTTCAGAAAGTGAAGAATCTTTAAAAAAACTTCAAACGATATTTAACAATATTTCAGATTTAATTCAGAACTTAAACTATCTTGTTAAAGACAATTCTTCTGAGATAAGTCTTGCAATTCAGAGATTGAATCAGGTTGTTAAAACTTCAGTAGAAATAGCAAATAGACTGAATAATTCTGTAGCAAATATAGAGAGTGGTACAAAAAAACTTAATTCAACAATTCAAAATATTGACGAAGCAGAAGTAAAAAATATAATTTCAAATATGTCTGTAATAAGCACAGAGCTTAAAAATCTTTCAGTAGAGATTAATAAACTTTCCTATGATAAAAATAGTGTACTTAATGTAGTTAGAGACAAAGAATTCAGGACAAGACTTGATAATACAATGAAAAATGTAGAAGAATTTTCAAAGAAAGTTAAGGATAATCCTTCTATCCTTTTCTTTGGTAAATAGGAGGCAAAATGATACCTATAAAAGATGAAAATCCTACCAGAAGATTTCCTTTTGTTAATACACTTCTTATTATTGCAAATGTGTTTATTTTTTTATATCAGGTCTTTAATCCAGAAATGGGCGAATATATTATAAAAAAATTCTCAATGATTCCCGTTATTTTTTTTTCTGACCCTATAAATGAAAGCTATAGGCTTATTAGCTATAGTTTTTTACATGGTGGGTGGTTTCACATTATAGGTAATATGCTTTTTCTCTATATATTTGGAGATAATGTAGAGGATATTTTTGGGCATTTCTGGTATTTGATATTTTATATACTTGCAGCTTCACTTGGTGTCTTGCCTCAATTGTTGTTTTCCAGCTTTTCAGATATACCTATAGTTGGTGCAAGTGGAGCAATTTCTGGTGTAATTTTGTCATATATGCTTATGTTTCCTTTAAAGAATATAGTTACGCTTGTTTTTTTTGGATTTTTTATAGTTCCAGTAAAGATTCCAGCGATATTCTATATAGGTATATGGATAATTACACAGATTTCTGGTAGCTTTGTAAGTATTCTTGCTCCTGTTCAAGGTGGTGTGGCATATCTTGTTCATCTTGGTGGAATAATTACAGGTTTTATATTTACAAAAGTCTTTCTTTCTTCAAAGAGGAGTAGATACAAAAGAATATAACCCTTTATGAGATATATTATTTTAATGTTTCTTACATCAAGTTTGTTTTCATATGTTATAACCAATAAAAATAAGGATTTTCTTCCAGTAGTTTATTTATCTTTTTCAAATCGTATAGAAACAAAAGATTCCGAAATAATAAAGGAAATTTATATACCATCATTGAGATCAAGATTAAAAAAGGTTAATGCAAATTTTGTGTTTGAAAAGAAAGAAATTTCAGATTTAATAATTAACATAGGATATGAAGTTAAAAAAGAGAAAATTGATATTTTTATAGATTTTTATGATAAAAGAGAAGACCTGCTTTTAGAGAAAAGTCTTTCCACTTATACTGACAGAAAAATTTTTGATGGAGTTGATGAAAGTCTGAAAATAATAAATGATTTCATAAAGCAAATTGAAATAGTATCTCCAAAAATTGATGAAAAATTAATTGGTAGATTATATTTTCATAATTTCAAAGTTGGGAAAGAGAATTACTTTTTGTATGTCAATGATGATCTTGTTTCAAAATATGTAAATAAAAATTTTGATAAATATATTACTCTTGAGGCAAATAAGAAATATTTTATAAGGCTTGTGAAAGACAATAATGATAAAACTGTGTTTGAAAAAGAGATTTTTTTACCAACTGATAAAACCATAGAGATAGAATATGAGGGTAAGGGAAGCATACTTGTAGAGCAAATAAAAAATCCAGAAATGTGGAGAAGTTATAAGTATTTTTTTAATAATAAAGAAATTGAAACAGGAAAAGAAGTTGATAATATAAAAGCTGGTGAGCATTATGATTTTGTTGTCAAGGATAATTTTGATAGAATTGTTTATAAAGATTTTATTTATCTTGAAGATGGAGAATTAAAGATTATAAGACCAGAGCTTGTATGGAATGATTCTATAAAAATAAAATTTTTTTCCTGTATTAATGAGTTCTGGGCTATTGGATTTGATTATTCTTTTTTGCGATATTTCTGGGGGGGAATAAACGCTGGTTTTAATAGTTTCTATTATGATGGAAGAACTATTGATGTAAAATTTTTAACCTTAGAAGCAGGATATTATTTTTTTACTGATAGAATTTATAACTTTAAGTCGGGAATTGGATTATGTGGACAATATTTTTTTGCTGATTTCTCTCCTCAAGAACTTGAAGAAGTTATGAAGAATGGATTTTCCTTATTTTTGAATTTTGAACTTTTTAATTTTTTTATTAAGCCAGCTGTTTTTTATGATTTTTCTAAGGTGTATTTTCAAATTTCTTCAGGTTTATATATAAAATTTGATTTGTGAGGTGTATATGAAGTCTCTTGTTTTGCTTTCCTCGGGAC
>JBBFLL010000017.1:0-12433 GCA_037479045.1 Brevinematales bacterium
GCGTTCGCTCTGAGCCAGAATCAAACCCTCCGTTATAAAAATTATTTATAAACAGAAAGTTCGTCCTTTCACTTCGGCCTATTTGGCTCAAAACTCTCAACACTTACCTACGTCCTATCACCTAATATCTACCAACATTCAAAATCACAGCATTTATTATACACAATATCTTAAACTTTGTCAAACTTTTTACAACCTTTTTTACTAAAAAATAAACCCTTCTCTACACACTTAAGACTAGCAAACTATACCGTCTAACAACCTACATTAGACCGCTACCTAAGTCCGCCTATCAAAAATCGACTAATTATTTTAACTACTTTAACCCTTTTTGTCAATTTTTTAATCAAAAATTAATTTTTAATTTTATCAAAATTTGAAAAATACTTATCTCTATGTTAACATTATAATAGGAGGAAAAAATGAAAAAAGAAAATTTATTTTTAGTAAGGTTGTTGTTTCTCACATTGTTAATAGCATTGTTTTCATCTTGTGAAACAAAACTTGATGAAAAAGTTTCTTTTCTCAACACTAAATGGAAATGGTTAGCAACTTATACTAACGGTATTCTTTATTCAAATGGAGTAAATACTAATTCAAATGGTGATATTCTATTCTGGGTTTATGTTTACAAAACAACAGGGCTTGAAATGACAAAATACTCAAATAATCAAATTATACAAACAGGTAGTTGGCCAATACGATCAACCGAAAATGAAGCAATTGAAGATATAACTACAACAAATTCTTCAATCATTTACCGATACTACACAAAATATTTACCAAAGGTTATAGAAAATAAATACTTAAAACTTTCAATTATTGAATATAAAATATACTCTAATGGTACTATTATAAGTAACGCTATATTTGATGAAAACTATAAATATCACTATCACGAAAAGTTTGAATAAAAAAAAGAGGTGCTAAAAGCACCTCTTTTATTTTATCTCTTCAAGTTAAGTATTTCTCTTAACATATCATCACTTGTTGTTACAACCCTTGAATTGGCCTGAAAACCTCTCTCAGTTACTATCATATCGGTAAATGTTTCTGATAAGTCTACATTCGACATTTCAAGTGTTCCAGCATTTACTTTACCTCTTCCTTGAGTTCCGGCTGCTCCAATATTTGGTAGCCCTGAGTTATTAGACTCAGAAAATAATGTCTCACCCTCTTTAATTAAACCCATAGGGTTAACAAATGCTGCTATAGCCACCTGTCCAAGTGTTCTTATTTCTCCATTTGAATAGTTTCCAGTAATTGTTCCAGAGTCATCAATTTTGAAAGATTCAAGATACCCCATCTCATATCCATCTTGAAAGTATGCTCTTGTTGAGGTAGGAGCACTAAATTGTGTTACAGAATCTTTTACTTCTCCTGATGTTCCAAGATTTAAATTGAAACTTCTTGTTTCTCCATCAGGAAGCGTGTATACAACATTCGCAGTTAAAATACCTTCGGCCATCGTTTGTGGGTTGGCTCCAGCTGCTTCAGTTATAGACCCAATTGTTCCATTTGTATTAAAATTAAGAATCAATTCATTATTTGTATCAACTTTTGCCCCACCAACATTCAATCTTATCGTATCAGTTGCAACACCATCAATTGTAGCAGTCATTCTCCATCTGTTTAAATCTTCTCTTCTGAAATTAAGAACAAGCCCATGTTTATTTCCATATCTATCAAAAATATCTATTCTTGTAGAATGAGTATTTTTAAGTATTTCCTCTTGAGTCGGATTTGGTCCTAAAATTGGAGTGTCAAAATTAAGGTTACTCTTTACTCTTACTACAGAAGTCTCCCTTGCTTCCAGTTTTTCCATCAATGGTATCTTTAAGTCTTCAACTGGAGCAGAGG
Organism: Brevinematales bacterium; assembly: GCA_037479045.1. Classification (GTDB taxonomy): domain Bacteria; phylum Spirochaetota; class Brevinematia; order Brevinematales; family JAOACQ01; genus JAOACQ01. Next base: position 1,861 of record JBBFLL010000017.1, read on the forward strand.
TATTAATTATTCTTTCTCCATTTTCAAGTGTTATTGCATTCCATCCCTGAACTTTAAGTCCGTTGGCATTTACTAAAGTTCCTTCTTTATCAATGAGAAAATTACCATTTCTTGTATAAAAAGTTCTCTCACCAAGTTTCATTACAAAAAATCCTTCACCAGCAATAGCAAGGTCTGTATTTTTTCCAGTAACCTGCAAACTACCCTGATTCATAAGCGTATCAATTGAAGCAATAGTCATACCAAGCCCAACTTGTTTAGGGTTTAAACCTCCTCTTTCATCGGTAGGTTTTGCAGCACCAGTTAAAGTTTGTGAGAGAATATCCTGAAATGTAACTCTACCCTTCTTAAAACCTGTTGTATTAACGTTGGACACGTTATTACCAATTACATCCATTCTTGTCTGGTGATTTTGCAAACCAGAAACAGCTGAATACAATGAACGCATCATATGCCAACTCCTTTTTTAAAATCTTTTGAAATTAAGTTCTTCTATATTATTAAGTTTTGAATTATTTTCAACTTTAGCAGGCTCGCTTTCAGATTGAATATTTCTATCTCTTACTTCGACAATCTTGTTTGGTGAAATTTCTTTTCCATCAACCATCAAAAATGTTTCTCCAGCCTTTACTTTTATACTATCAACAACACCACTGAATTGATTGCCGAAATCATCATTCCAGTAAACTATTTTATTCACAAGTCCTAAGGATCTTGTAAATGTAAATTCTCTTACAAGATTTTTCATACTGTCACCAAGCTGATTCATCTGCTTAAGTGAAGTAAATTGAGCCATCTGAGTTATAAATTCTCTATCTTCCATAGGCTTTGTTGGATCCTGTGTCTTAAGCTGTGTAATAAGCAACTTCATAAAGTCTGCTTCTTCAAGTGTGCCCTTACTTACTACCTTTTGTCTTTCTTTTAATTCTTTATTGAATGCATCTACTTTATAATTGGTTTCATTAAGTTCCGCTGAAGACATTAAAATATTCATACAACCTCCCTCACACTAAATAATTTATTGTACTATCTAAAAGAATATTACTTCTAACAAAATCTTCTGTAAAATCTTCACTATTTTTTACTTCACCAAAGAAAAAACTCTTTTCCATCTTTTCTTCTGAAGAAGATTCTCCTTCTCCATTAGCCTGAAAATCTGATAAACTGATATCTATCCTGCCAACATCAACTCCAGCTTGATTAAGCGATTGTGCAAGCTGCTCCTTGTTATGATCAAAAAGCATAAAAGCCTCTTTAGTTGAAACAACAATTTTACCAGTAAGCTGCCCATCTTCAAGAACAAATTTCATATTCATCTTACCCAATTCTGGTGGAAATAATTGCATCTTTAACTCACTCTTTCCTTCTTTTATTATAACAAGAGCTCTACCACTTATCTGGTTTATCAAGGCTTCAATATTTGCCCTATTAATACCACTCGTAAAAGGAGTATAATTTTTGACCACTATATTTTCTTGTTTGTCTATCTTTTTATCGATTGTAAAAATCATTTCTTTAATTGTTTCTACCTCTTTTTTTGACTTTTCAATAGTTATTGTCTTTGTTTCTTCTACCATTTTAGGTTCTACATTTTTAACAATTTGTTTTGTTTCATAATTGACTTTGTCCTTACTCTCCTGAAGAATATGTAGTTTATTTTCATTCTGATTTTGTTCTTTCTGAGTCTGGATATCAACCTTCTTTTCTATAGAAATATTCTCATTTTTCAAATAATTTTTGTTCATCTCGACGAAATCTTTACTGTTATTTTTAATAAAATCAATAAGCCCCTTAAAATCACCTTTCATTACAAAATTTTCAATAGCCTGTAAAATTGAATCAATTGACAATAACATATCTATTTGAATTTCTTTCTTTTCGCCGTTGTTTTTGTCAATTGACTGCTTAAGATTATTTAATAATTCCTTAATCTCTTTGAGAAAGTTCACCACTTCTTCAGGCAATTCGGTATTTTCCATTTTTGAAAGATTTTTTTCGATGTTTTCTATCTTGTTCTCAATTTTTTTAATAATCTCTTCGCCTCTTGAATCTTCCTTAAATTTATTAAGGGTATCCTTGAAAGAAATATCAGTTTTTTCTGGTTTAATTTTTTCAGTTCTTTCTTTTGGTTTTTCTGGATTAACAAGACTTACATTTAATATTAATTCTGACATCTTTCCTCCAGATTTTTTGTTCTCAATCTATCTTTTCGGTATAAAAATAAAAAGGTTAAATATTTTGATAATTTAAAATTATTACTTTACAAAAAACTTTGAAAACATTAAGAGTTCATAGAGAAATGATAAATTCTTAAAATCTTAAAAATTTTAATCTTAAAGAATTAAAAACCACATTAATAGAACTTAATGCCATAGCAATTTCAGCAATAATTGGGTGAAGAACTCCCATCATAGCAAGAGGAATAGCAATAATATTGTAAAAAAATGCCCAGAAAAGATTTTGTCTTATTTTATCAAAAGTTTTTGTAGAAATCAAAAATGCTTTATACACCCCATTTAAATTTCCACCTACAAGAGCAATATCAGCCGTTTCTATCGCTATATCTGTGCCTGTCCCTATTGCTATTCCAACATCAGCCTGCTTTAAAGCTGGTGCATCATTAATTCCATCTCCAACCATTGCAACCTTATGCCCCTGATTTTGTAATTTTCTTACAAAATCAATCTTTTCATCTGGTAATAATTCAGAATAAAACTCCATTACTCCAGTTCTTTTTGCTATATACTCTGCCGAATATTTATTATCTCCAGTAAGCATAATAGTTTTTAAACCTATTTTATGCAAAAGTTCTAAGGCTTCAGTTGAATCAATCTTTATTTCATCTGAAATCGCAAAAGCTCCTAAAAATTTATCATCAAAACCAATAGCAACAATAGTCATTCCTTTGGATAAAAATTCCTTTAATTTCTCATAATCATTTTCCTGAATATTAACACCTTCTTCGTTTAAAAAAGCAAGGCTACCAGCGACAATCTTTTTTGAGTTATAAATAGCCTTCAAACCTCTTCCCGGAATATTTTCAAATTTTTCAAACTGAATTTCATTTTCCTTCGCATATTTTTTAAGGTAGTTTGTAATTGAAATAGCAAGTGGATGGGTAGATAAACTTTCTATTGAATATGCAAGTTTAAAAAATTCTTCTTTATTATCTGTTATAAAACTATTTACTACAGGTTTTCCAGTAGTTAAAGTGCCTGTTTTATCAAAAATTACAGTATCAATTTCTTTCATTCTCTCTATTGCCTCTCCATTTCTCACAAGCACCCCATTTAAGGCTGCTTTACCCATACCAACCATTAACGCAGTAGGAGTAGCAAGCCCAAGTGCACAAGGGCAGGCTATAACAAGAGTGGCAATTGAGGCAAAAATAGCATTTGACAACCTATCTCCTCCATAAGTCACCCATGGAAAAATAGATTGAATTCTCAACATAAAATCAGGGAAAAAATACCACATCCCGAAAGTTATTAAAGTAATAAGTAGTATAACTGGAACAAAAACTGATGTGATTTTATCAGCAACTTGTTGAATTGGCACTTTTGAAGCCGCCGCATTTTCAACCATTTTTATCACACTGGAAAGAAATGTTTCTTCACCAACTTTCTCAATCTTTACTTTCAAAATACCATTTATATTTATAGTAGAACCTATAACTCTATCACCAACCCTTTTATCTACAGGCAAAGATTCACCACTCACCATCGATTCATCAATACTTGCCTCACCTTCAATTATTATACCATCGGAAGGAATTTTCTCACCAGATTTAACTAAAACTATATCCCCTACTTCAAGATTTTCAACCGGGACATTAACAATATCTCCATCCACAATAAGATGGGCTTCCTTAGCTCCAAGCTCGATTAATTTTTTTATTGCATCACCTGCCTTTCCAGTCGATAACTCCTTTATATAATTACCAATAAAATTAATTGTTATAATCATCGCTCCGATTATAGAAAAATCTTCAATCTTAAAATCTAAAATCTTTAAAACACCTGTCAAAAAAGATGCAATACTACCAATACCAATCAAAGAATCCATATTAAAATAAAAATTTTTGAAGGCTAAAATTGTAGCTTTAATTACAGGAAAACCAATCACAAAAATAACAATTCCACTCAAAATAACATCAAAAACCATACTCCAGTACATTGGCAAAAATTCAATATGAAATAACATTTCTAACAACATTTTCAATGCAAGAGGAACAGAAATCAAAATCGACAGAATAAGCCTTTGCCTTTCTCTTTTTGCATAATCAAAAGCCTTTTTCTCTTCATTTATCAATTCATAACCAGCTTTCTTTACAGCTTTATAAATTGTATCAAACCCAATATCCTCTCCAATTTTAATTCTGACACTTTTACTACTCAAATCAACATTAACTTTTTCAACTCCTTTAAGACTCTTAATAGCTTTCTCTACGTTCATAACACAACTTGCACAATGCATACCTTCGACTTTATATTTTACTTCTTTCATAAACCCTCCCCTTATAGGATACCCGTGTAGGGTATATATAATATTAGTATATTTTTTGATTATTGTCAAATTGATTTCATATATTTTTGATAGAATTTATAATTTTATTATTAATGTGGTTTCTGGAGAAGGGGATAGGGAATTGAAGGTATTTTTGCATATCTGTTTAACTCAGCAAAAATATTGATTTTAATTTTCAATTACAAGATAATAAATATAAAAATTAATACCCCTTTAAAGATAAATAAATAATTTCATATTTTGAATTAAGTTATTAATTTTTTAGCTGATTAAAGTAGATATGCGGTTTTTATTAAAATCCAATCCCCCCAACCAAGTTTCTATTTTAAAATAAAAATTCAAATTTTGCCTGACTGAATTATATTAACACTCACATCAAAACTTAAAATTGTAACAAATGCCTATTGACATTTTTTTTTCTAACAATCGAAAATATTCGTATAAAATTGTAAAATGGAGAATAAAATGAGGTTTAAAATTTTGATTATTTTTTTATGTTGAACAATAGATTTCCCTATTACTTTTAATATTATTATTCCTTTGAAAAAAGAAAATATTTTTGAACTTGGTAATGCAATGAAAATGAGCTTAGTACTAAATTTTACAGAGTATAAATATTTTGAAATAAGAATTGGATATGCAGTGAGTTTCTTTTAAGTTAATTTAATGCATAAACGTTAAAACAAAAAATATTCTTAAAACCTTCTTGTTTAAAATTATTTTTTCAATATGCTCCTATATTTAATTAATAAAAATTTCGTTTAACCTAACTATTGCGTCAAATAAAAATCTACTTAAAAATATATAAAGTTGCCTCATAAAAAAATCTACTCTAAAGTATCTGTATTATAGTTCAAGTTAACATTTCTTCTTTGTTTTTCTCTACACAATTTTATTAATTTCTTCTGGCATTCTGTAATCTTATCTTTTAATATGCAAGGGTCTATTTTATTATGTTCCTCTTTAAGTTTTTCCATAAATGTTTTCTCTTCTTCAGTTATGTTTACATTGTTGCTATAATATTCCAATACTCTTTTGTAAGGTGTTTTTGGAGCATCATATTTTTTCTTAACTTTACTCCCTATTTTAGTCTTTTCTTGTAGTTTCATTACAGGCAAAAAATGATTTGTATATAGCCTTAAGTAGCTATAAAGTTCTTCAAGTATATTAAATTCTTCTTCTGTATCATATCTATAGTATCCTACAAACCTTCTTACAATTGAATAATTCTTTTCTTCTACATAACAATTGTCATCTTTTTTGTATGGTCTATTTCGTGTAAATGTTATCTTATTAGCCTCACAGTAAGATAAAAGATGAGAGTTTATAAATTCACTTCCATTGTCTGAATCTATACCTAACACTTTAAAAGGTAATGACTTTATCACTTTGTCTATTCCTTTCACAACCCAAATTCTTGCTTTGTTTTTTAAAATTAAAGTCTCATTCCAGCCAGTTTTAACGTCTGTGAGATTTAAACTATAGAAAAATTCTCCTTTGCCAATACTTCCATCATGGCTAACAAGATCTGCCTGTAAAAAGCCAACTTGAGTGTTATCCCATTCTGAAAATGTTTTTATAGGTATTTGATGTTTAAGTAAAGTCCCGGGCTTTGTTTTGCTTCTGTTTTTAAACCTATATTTCTTTTTTTCTTTACTTAAAAGTCTGTCAATTGTAGAAGCACTCATAGACATCATCTTATTAAATTGTTCAGAAGAAAGATGTATTTTCCCCTGTTCTAATAAACTCATAATAAAATCTTCTTTACTAACAGCAAGCCTCTTGCCACAGGCACAACTAGAATATTCCCAAATTTTGATAAGTATAGGTATTAATTCTTCATCATAAATCCTTTTCCTTCCCCTTTTATGCTTGCCATCTTTAGTGATGTCAGCTTTAACCTTAATTTTGGGCTTTATATAAAGCATTTTACCATTCGTTCTTAGCAAAGTAGCTGAATAATTCCTGTTTAAACCGCTAAAACGAACAAATTCATCTAAAATTTTACTCTTTTCCTTCTTACTTGCTTTCTGGTATTCAGTGGCAAATCTTTTGTAAATATTTTTCTTTTCATCCATACTTAATCCTAAAATCTTTAAATTTACTAACATCTCCATAAAAATATCTCCAAAAAATTTTATGGAGATATTTTGAGTAGATTTTTATTTTGACGCAACGTTCCGTTTTTGAGTAGATTTATTTTAAAGCAATGCGACCTATTGACATTCAAGAAAAAAATTTGCTATAATATACTAACCTGCCAGCCGTTCCCTCTATAATTATATTCCCATTTCTGGGAAAGGGAGCGGCAGCCTTCTTTAAGAGGTTTATATTTTTATGAACAATGAACAATCTCAAATTATTCAGATCTTAAAAAACATTTCACAAGAAAACAATATTAAAATTCTCTATGCAATAGAATCAGGTAGTAGAGCATGGGGATTTGCTTCAGTAGATAGTGATTATGACGTCAGGTTTATATATGCAAGGCCACTTGAATGGTATCTGTCCATCGAAGAAGGCAAAAGAGATACAATTGAATGCCCACTTATTGAAGACAAATACGATATAAATGGGTGGGACATAAAGAAAGCCTTAAAATTATTTGCAAAGTCAAACCCTCCTTTTTTTGAATGGCTTAATTCTCCAATTATTTACATTGAAGACAAAGAATTTGTAGCAGAATTAAAAATTTTAAGAAAGGAATATTTTTCTCCAAAAAGTATGATTTATCACTACCTTTCTATGGCTAAAGGGAATTATAATGAATATATATCAAACAGAGACGAATTGAAATTGAAAAAATACTTTTATGTCTTAAGGCCTCTTCTTGCCTGTAAGTGGATAGAGTTAAAAAATGAATGGCCTCCAGTTGAATTTGTAAGACTACTTGATTTAATAGATGATAAACAATTTTTAAATGAGGTTTTAAGGCTATTTGAAAAGAAATTAAACTCAAACGAACTTGATAAAGGTAAAAAAATTGAAATAATCAACAAACATATTGAAGAAATGCTTGAATATTACAATTCATATGCAAACACTTTAAAAGAAGAAAGGAGAATTAACATTGAAAAACTGGATAATATATTTAGAAAGTATACTTTAAACTTTATTTCTTAAAAAGGAATTGTAGTAATGTAATAAATGCAAGCGCAACAAGATTTAAAAAACCAATTATAAGAGTTATTATTATAAATGCATCATAAAAAAATGACAAAATTTCTTTCATCTACACTTTTATTTTTCAACTGGTTCTGGCAATATCCAGATGTAGTTTATTCCTCCAAAATCAGCTGTTGCATCTGCAATTACTAAAAGCTCATAGTCCTTAATATATGCAAAAGAACACCAACACTCTGGATATCCACAATTACAAACCGAAAAAATTCCTATAAAATCTTTAAGTTTTGGATCTCCACGAAAAGATCCCTGATCATAGTAAGGTTTTCTCTTCGGTGGTGGTTCAAGTCCATATTTTTTATAATTAAAAAATTTTTCTTTATGTGGTCTTTTTTGAAATTCATCGTTAATTAAGTCAAATAAAGGCTTATCACAAACTTTTTCAAGACACTTTTTACCATTTTTAATAAAAAATCTTGCGAAAAGAGAATCTTTTAAAGTTTTTTCAAATACTACTGTATCATCAAAAATATAAAGGTCTTCATACCCACAACAAATAAGACATAAAGTTCCTTCTTCTATTTCTTCATGTTTGTATAAATCATCTTCTTCAAGTTGCAGAAATCCAGTTTCTTTAAACGAATTAAATCTATTCACTGGAGTACGAAAAAAAAGCTCATTATGGCCAAAATCTAAGTTTGTAATATTAAGATCCATTTTTTCTTACCTTCCTTAGATATTTCGGGAAAAAAGAAATATGAAAAATACCTCCCCCTTCCGATTTAGCATAAATTAAAAGCTCATAATCTTTAATGTAAGCAAAATCACAAGCACATTCAAGATAACCACAACTACAACCTGAAAGTAAACCAAGAAAGTCTTTTGTTTTTTTGTTAGCATTAAAGAACCCATACTCATAATGTCCTTTTGTAACATAAATTTTTCTTATGTCATATTTCTTTCTATCAAAGAATGTTTCATTATGTGGCATTTTGTCAAACTCTTCATTGACTAAATCAAAAAGAGGTTTATCAGCTACCTTTTTTAAAACAAGTTCATTTTCTTTTATAAATATACTCGCAACAAAAGTATTTTTAATCAACCAACTAAATGAGTTTGTACTATCATCAGTAAGATCAAGCCATTCAGGCCAATAACAGACTAGACAAAGGTCATCATCTTGAACTTTTTCAAAATTTTCTTTAATAATTACATTCCCTTTGTCTTTTAAATCAAGGTATTGTTTCTCCTCAAGATGAAAAAACAGATGATTCTCATCAAATTCTTTTGCTTTAAGACTTAACATATATTTTAATTATTATAAATATATTAAGAAAAAGTTATGGAATTAAAATATATTCCATAAATTCAAAATCAAAATTTTCTACGGCAACTCAAACCCATCCACAGAATTAATAAAGTTTTAAATAGAGTTATTATCATTTCAATAAAAACTATAAAAAGAATTATATAAGCAATTAAATTGCTCAAAAAAATTATATATTCCATATTTTTATAATAATAAAACTTAATATAATAATATTAAAAATGAACGCTTGGCGTGGCAGGAGGTTCGGTCTACCACCGCTCCGCTGCAGGATTAACTCCCCGAACGGAACTCCCGCAGGTTCAAGTATATTGTTACACAATTTGAGTTAAAAGTCAAGAAAATAAGCGGCTAAAACGTAACAGTCCAAAGTCTAAAGTCGAAAGTCAAAAGTCAAAAGTTAATTATTTGAGTTAGAAAGATATTTTATTAAACCTGTAATAGTCTTGCTTATTTCTTCACAGTCAGATATAAGTCTTTTATATGTGGTTTGATTTATATACTTCAGATCATATGCAACATGTAATAAAGACCTTACTTCACCACAACTCCCCTTTGCTATGTAAAGAAATTTGATAAATTCCTTGTCACTTCCTCTCTCAAAACCTTCTGCTATATTTGACATAATAGATACTGACGCTCTTTGAATTTGATCTTTTAAACCAAAATCTAACCCAAATTGAGTTTTAAACTCAAGCTTATAAATTTCAGTAGTTAACTTTTCGGCCAATTGCCATGCTATGGTATCTTCAAACCTATTTATATTCATATAATATTTCTCGACTAAAAACAAAAAGTCTGAAACCCAAAGTTATAAAATAAGAAAAAAATCCTAACTTTAACACCCTCTCTAACAACATATCAAAACTTTGAGACTATGTCTTCTCTCTCTTCAAAACTTTCGACTTTCGACTTTCAACTTTCGACTGTTTCAATCCCACAATTGGCGGCTAAAACAATAAAATGGTTCATTCATAAAGTTATCAAGACTTACTTTAAATCCCACAATTGGCGGCTAAAACCAAAATGACACGAAATCAAATTAATGCGCTTGTTGACTTTAAATCCCACAATTGGCGGCTAAAACCTACCTTTTGTTGAAAAAACACAGATGAGAAAAATCCTTTAAATCCCACAATTGGCGGCTAAAACTTGTCCATCCTGATATATTTGTTCCTTGTGCGTTTTGCTTTAAATCCCACAATTGGCGGCTAAAACAAGTTTCTTTCTAATATTCTTTCATCTAAGTAAATACTTTAAATCCCACAATTGGCGGCTAAAACCTTTGTATATTCTTTATCGAAAACCTTCTTTCCTTCTTTAAATCCCACAATTGGCGGCTAAAACCTTGAGCTTGTTAGAAGTGGGGTAGAACGTTATATTCCTTTAAATCCCACAATTGGCGGCTAAAACTTTCAAACAAATGTTTTAGTTCTGTTTTTATATCTTCTTTAAATCCCACAATTGGCGGCTAAAACGAGGACAAAAATGAAGAAAAGATATTTTAGGTTAAACTTTAAATCCCACAATTGGCGGCTAAAACTATATATATGAAGTATAGTATTTTTGTTATTTCACGCTTTAAATCCCACAATT
>JBBFLL010000017.1:12533-52705 GCA_037479045.1 Brevinematales bacterium
GGCGGCTAAAACAATGTAGCTACTTCAACGAGTTATGCATTAATAAGTCTTTAAATCCCACAATTGGCGGCTAAAACAATGTAGCTACTTCAACGAGTTATGCATTAATAAGTCTTTAAATCCCACAATTGGCGGCTAAAACTCGACTGCATAACAATTCGTTTCTGTTTGCAACTCCTTTAAATCCCACAATTGGCGGCTAAAACTTTAAATGATTTAAATAATGCAGTAAATGAATTAACCTTTAAATCCCACAATTGGCGGCTAAAACGAGTACTCTACACACTGCAAAAGTGTACCCCTTAAACTTTAAATCCCACAATTGGCGGCTAAAACCTACATACGCCCCGCTCTCATCCGTAACTGCAAAAACTTTAAATCCCACAATTGGCGGCTAAAACCGGGTTGGACGACACGGAAAAAATTAAAAGTATAAACTTTAAATCCCACAATTGGCGGCTAAAACTAATAAACGTAAGTTAAAAATTTCGTCAATCCAACTCTTTAAATCCCACAATTGGCGGCTAAAACTTTGCAACCTTCTGAGATTTTTGTGCAACCAATTGACTTTAAATCCCACAATTGGCGGCTAAAACTGTTGAAGAATATTTAAAAGAAGAGTGAGAATTTTACTTTAAATCCCACAATTGGCGGCTAAAACGAGTTATGAAATATTTTAATTTAAAATTAAAAGCGCTTTAAATCCCACAATTGGCGGCTAAAACAAACAATGCATAATCAACAATCATCACTTTGCTCAGCTTTAAATCCCACAATTGGCGGCTAAAACAGCCTCGCCTACCTTAAAAGCAAACATAACCTTCGCCTTTAAATCCCACAATTGGCGGCTAAAACTATACAGTTTTATTATTATTTTTATCAACAACCATCCTTTAAATCCCACAATTGGCGGCTAAAACCGACTATAATTTTTAACTACAAAGATGAAAACAATACTTTAAATCCCACAATTGGCGGCTAAAACTTTTTAGCGGGTATCTTATGAAGACTGGTAAAGAAACTTTAAATCCCACAATTGGCGGCTAAAACTAAAGTTTAAATGCTGATTTTTGTAGTATGTATATGCTTTAAATCCCACAATTGGCGGCTAAAACTGTATAGCGACTCTTTCTTCGAAAGAGTTGAAGAGTACTTTAAATCCCACAATTGGCGGCTAAAACGCTCTCTACGTGTCAAACCTGTCTCTTCTTCCCATTCTTTAAATCCCACAATTGGCGGCTAAAACTTTGAAAAAAAATGTTAGAATAAAAGCAGATGTTTACCTTTAAATCCCACAATTGGCGGCTAAAACAGGGGATTATATTTTGTTTCAATTACGCAACAATCCCTTTAAATCCCACAATTGGCGGCTAAAACTTCAAACAAATTAGAGAAAAAACTGGAGGTATAGAACTTTAAATCCCACAATTGGCGGCTAAAACTCCTCTCCCAGAAACAAGAGAGGTTGTGGTTGACAGCTTTAAATCCCACAATTGGCGGCTAAAACAAGCAAAAATGAAACTGATGTAAAAAAAATAGCAGTCTTTAAATCCCACAATTGGCGGCTAAAACTGTTAGACCGCCTTGCTCACGGCAAATTGAAGCCGCCTTTAAATCCCACAATTGGCGGCTAAAACTTGCACTTATCGCAGAAAGTATTAATCTGTTTATCGCTTTAAATCCCACAATTGGCGGCTAAAACTAAACCTGAGAAAATTATTGAACTCTTTAATGAAAGCTTTAAATCCCACAATTGGCGGCTAAAACCCATTTTTCTGTTCAAGTTTTCCCTGTTGTAAAGATCTTTAAATCCCACAATTGGCGGCTAAAACAGGGGATTATATTTTGTTTCAATTACGCAACAATCCCTTTAAATCCCACAATTGGCGGCTAAAACTTCAAACAAATTAGAGAAAAAACTGGAGGTATAGAACTTTAAATCCCACAATTGGCGGCTAAAACACTTATGCAAAAAAATTTTTGGAAGAGGTAGAGAAACTTTAAATCCCACAATTGGCGGCTAAAACTCCTTCGACATAAACTCTTACAAGCCCGTGTTTTTTCTTTAAATCCCACAATTGGCGGCTAAAACTATTGTAACACAGAAAAAAATTTGTCAAGTGTTTTTCTTTAAATCCCACAATTGGCGGCTAAAACACCTTTATTCGTCGAAGTCTATTCACCAAAACACAACTTTAAATCCCACAATTGGCGGCTAAAACTAACACGACTGGTGGTGGTAATTCAGCTTTTGGCTACTTTAAATCCCACAATTGGCGGCTAAAACCGACAGTTTTTTTTGGGGGAAGAACCCTACATACTACTTTAAATCCCACAATTGGCGGCTAAAACCATCAGAAGGAACAATAATAAGCGGCAAAAAATATTCTTTAAATCCCACAATTGGCGGCTAAAACCCTCTCCCAGAAACAAGAGAGGTTGTGGTTGACAGCTTTAAATCCCACAATTGGCGGCTAAAACTCCTCTCCCAGAAACAAGAGAGGTTGTGGTTGACAGCTTTAAATCCCACAATTGGCGGCTAAAACAAGCAAAAATGAAACTGATGTAAAAAAAATAGCAGTCTTTAAATCCCACAATTGGCGGCTAAAACTGTTAGACCGCCTTGCTCACGGCAAATTGAAGCCGCCTTTAAATCCCACAATTGGCGGCTAAAACATCCCTATCCCCAGCGATATATAATCTATTTCTTGCCTTTAAATCCCACAATTGGCGGCTAAAACTTGCACTTATCGCAGAAAGTATTAATCTGTTTATCGCTTTAAATCCCACAATTGGCGGCTAAAACTAAACCTGAGAAAATTATTGAACTCTTTAATGAAAGCTTTAAATCCCACAATTGGCGGCTAAAACTTTTAAAATAACCTTCTATCTTATATAATACATTAACTTTAAATCCCACAATTGGCGGCTAAAACTCGAACAATACAAAAACGGGCTTGTATTTTTCGTAACTTTAAATCCCACAATTGGCGGCTAAAACTCCTGATTTAAAATTAAAACCAATCAATTCTATACTCTTTAAATCCCACAATTGGCGGCTAAAACTGTATATCGTTTACGAATAATTCAAGTTTTAATTCTCTTTAAATCCCACAATTGGCGGCTAAAACCGAAACGATAAATACAAATATAATTTGTGTTGATTACTTTAAATCCCACAATTGGCGGCTAAAACTCTTCTGTTAAATAAGAATTCATAAGAGCTTTAGTCTTTAAATCCCACAATTGGCGGCTAAAACGTAGTTACTATTGCTTGACTTGCCCCACCTGTAATTCTTTAAATCCCACAATTGGCGGCTAAAACTAGAATGTTAACAGAAACAAGAGTTATTGATAATATCTTTAAATCCCACAATTGGCGGCTAAAACTTTTGATATTATGTATAATTATCCTTTTACTTCAGTCTTTAAATCCCACAATTGGCGGCTAAAACTTATTTAAGCAAGCTCTCAAGACGCTTACAACTTGCCTTTAAATCCCACAATTGGCGGCTAAAACGAATATGGATTATTTTAAAATGTTTAAGTTAGACAACTTTAAATCCCACAATTGGCGGCTAAAACCCGTTTCACAAAACATTCAGCAATTCTGATTAATTTCTTTAAATCCCACAATTGGCGGCTAAAACTAGATTTAGTATTTAATCATATAGAAAAATTGCCTACTTTAAATCCCACAATTGGCGGCTAAAACTTATATAGATTTTATAAATAAGTATGGGTATAAATTCTTTAAATCCCACAATTGGCGGCTAAAACTTAAGAGTTTCATCATTATTTATTAATCCAATCACCCTTTAAATCCCACAATTGGCGGCTAAAACTTAAGTTTTTTTATTAGTTCATAATTAAAAAAGTGTCTTTAAATCCCACAATTGGCGGCTAAAACGCGCAAAAAACAAAAACCTTATCCTTTGTCCTATAACCAATTATAATATAAATTTTGCAAAAAATCAAGCAAAATTTTCTCGAAGCGGCAGTAGCGTATCTACAATATATTTGCTGTTGGATCAAAATCCAATCCAATATTTTCTCTTTTTAAATTGTTTTTGTTGTCCATTCTATAGATTACAACATAGTCTTCCTTTTCATTTATAAGTTTCTCAACAGCTGTTTTTAAAGCAAAGAGTTTTGCTTCCGTTATTTCACCTTCAAAGACAGATTTCTGAGTATGATGAAGATATTCCCTACACTTTTTCATTACCTTCGGGAGTCTTTTTTTACCTTCCTTTGTCTCCGTAGAAATATCATATACCAATATTACATACATTTCTACCACCAAATTCTGAAAGATTTGTATATTTCTTCACCAAGCAGGTGCTTAATTAATTTATATAATTCAAGTCTGATAATCTTCTGGTAACTTACCTTTCTTTTCAATTTTTTGTGAATAATCGTGGTTTTCATTTTTTCGTCAAACGCCTTTACAACTATCTTTCTGCCCTCCTCTTTCAAGTAACAGTAGTTTAAATCCTTATCAAAGTGTTTTTCTGTTATCTGGTTGTTGTTGAGTAAATCAAATATTATTCTATCTCCATAAATAGGTTTAAAAATCTCAGCCACATCCAGAGCAAGTGAAAATCTCCTGTAAAATGGCTCATGAAGATAACTTATAGTTGGGTTTAACTGGGTTCGATAAATTTCTTTTATAACAGCCGTATAAACAAGACTGTTAACAAAAGAAATAAGGGCATTCATCATATTATCTGGTGGATGCTTCACCCTTTTATCAAATTCTATTTCTTGTTTTATTATTAATGGAAAAGCTCCATAGTAAGTATCTCTTGCATTTCCTTCAATCCCCATCAATGATGAAATATCTGGCTGATTATCCACACTATCATAATAACTTTCAATCTCTTCAAATGTTTTCTTTTCAACCTGTGGATATCTTTTGAGATTGTTAATAAACCCATGTATAGCACCTCTGACAAATTCTTTTGCAATATCAAGCCTTTTTCCCGAGTCAAGATAATGTTCAGCTTGGCGTACAATTACCTCGCCAGAAAGTAAATTCTCTCTCGGATAAAAACTTCCAGTCCACCAGCCATAATAATTGAAGAAATGAAGGACTATTCCCTGTTGGGCGAAAAAGTTTATTGCTTTTGTGTTTAAGTCTATTTCTCCAAAGAGATATAAGCTATCAATATCATTTACCGGGATTGGAATATTACCTTCATTTGTTTCAAGAAATACTGAGTTATCTTTGCGACTTATACGACCACTTTTAAAAATATAATAATCTTTCATTTTAATTTATTTTTACACCTTCTTCTTTTGCTAATTTATGAATCAAATCTTCAGGAATAAAAGGATTTTTAATCACAAGATCAATCTTTCTCTCACCAAGAATATTTTCAAGCTCTACTAACGCTTTTATTTTTGCTCTGACCATCTCTTTCGTATCAAGATTCGTTTCAACAAAAATATCTATATCACCACCCTTTTTGTCATCATAAACTCTCGAACCAAAAATGTAGATATTACAATCACTCCCGAAGAATTTTTCTATAACTCTCTTGATTTCATTTTGTTCAGAAAGACTCAATCTCATAATTCCTCTATTAAAATGGAAATTAAAAAATCATATTTAAGTTGCGGTTATCTTCTTAATCTCATTAAAAAAATCTTTAGCCATATTCACATATTCGATTGCCTTTTCAAAAGGAATATCAACCAGTTCTCTATAGTCAGCTTCTTGTCTTTCATCAAAAATATTATGCAAGATCTTTGAATATTTCTTATCTATTTTTCCGCTTTTCACAAACTCTTTATCAAAAATTGTAATTACTCCCGTGTGTTTCGATGTTTGAATATGAATTCCTTTTTTTATAAATAAAGCAAGTATGGCATAAAACATCCCATAATATGCCCTGTTAATAATTGAACGACTACTAAAATTTTCTTTAACCATCTTTTCAGCTTCACTCTATGTTTCTTCTGCCTGTTTCATTCGATATAAAAATAGAGTTTCTAAATCACTCATATTTTAATTCCTTGATTATTAATATTCCTCAATATTGGAGAAAATTTCAAAGAAGAGTTTTCAACCTCATCTTTTGTAAATACCATTAATGAGATATAGATCGAATGTTTTAAACTTAACTCCCACGCTATTTCTTTAATTTTATCCTTTAATTCTGGAGTTATTTTTTCAACCAGTAGAAAAACATCAAGATCTGAGTACCTGTCGTGACTTCCTTTTGCTCTCGAACCAAAAACTCTCATCTCTTTGATTTCTACTATATTTGAAAGTTCCCTCTTAAGTTCCAGAGTAATTTTACGATCCTTTTCAGTCATTAATATCCTCCAACATTAAGTTTAAAACAATAACAACCAGAAGTCAATCACACATAACAAAATTCATAGTAACTGCATTTCTTGCAATATGGTTTGTTGATTGGAGGTGGGGTGACTTTTAAACCCAAAATTTTTTCAATTTCTTTTATTGAATCTTTAATCTTCAATCTATCCTCTTCTGACAATCCTACTTTTACTAATCTCTTTTGTTTTGGATAATCTATTTCTCCAGTGAATCCAAAAATACCCTTCTGTTCAAGCTCATAAAGATAATATTTTAATTGCCATATATGAAGTTCTTCCATTCTGTTTGATTTTTTTACTTCATGCACAATTTTTCTTTTTTTATCAATAAAGTCAATAACTACCTCACCTTCCTCTCCAAATAAGTGAATCTCATGTCTTTTTCTCTCATAGGTATGCTCAGAAATAATTTTCCCTATTTTTACATCTTCAGAAGTATCCTCCCACTTGATGTTTTTAGCAAAAAGCCATAAATGTCTCGAACAGTGAAAATAGTAATTAATATAAGTTCCAGTTATCATATAATATTATTTTCACCTTTCAAATCTACTATAAAAATATCACTACACCATTCTTTTAGTTTTTTTAGTTTCTTTTTCTTTGAATCAGGATTATCATTTTTTATCTCATTGCTATTTTCAACCTCATCTAACCATTGGGTAACAAATCCCTTTTTGATTTTTTCAAGATTATAATAGGGAATTGAAACAATACACTCAGCAATGATTTCTTTTTTGAATATTGTGTAATTAAAATCATTTTGGTTCATTAAATTTTTGATACTATTTTTGAAATCTGTCTTTTTAGAAATATCAATTACACTTACATTCATTATCTCTCTGAACATTCTTTGAGCCTCTTCTCTTCTATCAGACATAAAACCAGCATCAAGGAGAGAAAGGGTTTCGTAATATTTGGATAAATATGTGCCATTGGGATTTATAATTTCATATAGCTTCTTAACTAAATCATATTTGTTATATTCAGACATTAAAATCTGTGGATTGCTATCTGGAATGATTTTCTTCTTTAATTTTTCTTTTTCTGTACTAAGGTTATCATAATCTTCCCAATTAGTATCATTACCTTCATCCGTTAACAAAATAAGAGTCTTCTCAATCAGCTCCATATCATATACCCTTCCATTTCCAGATTCATAACCTTCTTTAAAAACCAAAACATAAATATTTGGACTAACTTCACTGGTTCCATTCTGTTTATCTAAATCAAAATTCTCTTTATACCTTCTCAATACTCTTCCCATTCTCTGGACAAGGGCATCCATAGGGCAGATTTCTGTATAAAGAATGTCCGCATCAATATCTATAGCTGCTTCAACTACCTGAGTGGCTACAAGGATTTTGCCTTCACTATCGCTTGAGTCTTTTGGATTATGAAATTTTCCTTTGATTTCGTTGCCATTCTCATCTTTTTTCCCACAAATTTCTTCTTTAATCTTATTCTTTTCGTTTAATGTAAGCTGGGAGTGAAAAAGAATAATGTTTTCATCTTTTATGTTATCTTGAGTTTTATTATTTTCAATATAAGATTTGATTCTTTCATAGACATCCTTTGCTTGTTTTACTGTGTTAAGAATAACCAACACTCTTTTATCTTCCGCCTTAGAAACTATATCTTTTATTATTTCATCTGGTATTGTAAAATCTATTTTGTTATCTTTTTTCTTGTTAGAAATATCTTCAAAAGATAGCTTGTGTTTTTTAAGATTTTGATACTTTGACTTTTCTTCTTCATAAAGATTGAGTTCATTAAAATGTTTTTCCCCATTACTTTTTATTCGATTTTCTATCTCTTTTTTCACATATTCAGGAAGTGTCGCTGTCATCAAAAGAAATTTTCCACCAAGTCTATAGATATCTTCAATAAACTTGACAATGATAGCTGTGGCTCTCGGATCATATGCCTGGATTTCATCAATTACAACCCGTGAATAGGAAAAAGTAGCATAGATTCTCTCATATCCAGGAGGTCTCAAACCATAGGGGAAAAATTGATCCCCAGTAGATACTATAACTGGATAAGAAAGCTGTTTTGCCACATCATATACCTTGAGTCTTTCATAATTATAATCATCTCCTAAAAGATAAACATCAGCGTCACTATGAAGAAGTCCAACTTTGTCTTCGCCAAAAATCTTTGTGGCTCTGTCGTAAATCTGCTCAACAGCAGCCCTCAAGGGAAGAGTATAGAAAAACTTCTCTTCACCACTCCACAGAAAGGCGAACTCGGTTTTCCCACTTCCAGTAGGAGCAATGAGTATAAGGTTGTTTTTGCAATTATTATCTTTAAGTTTTTCTTCCTGCCAGAGTGATATATCTTGAGTTTTCTCTGTTTTATTTGTTAACTTATTTTTTATTTCTTCTTTTATTTTATTTACTATTTGATTATATTTAAGTTTTTCTATTTCAATATTATCTAATATCCCATTTTTTTCTTCATCATTTTTTTGAATAAAGCTATTATCTTCCTCACAAAAAGAGGCATAATGATCACACCTCTGCAAAAATCCACTGATAAGAATCCATTTTTTCTTTCCTTCTTCATCTATTTCTAGTCTTTTAGGAAGCCAGTAGAGTTGATAAGGTGGAATAATATAATCTGAAAAAGAAAGTCCATTGGCTAAACCCTGAAGCATGGCCTTGTTTAATTGGATAATATCATTTTCACAAATCTTGTTCAAATTATAGTCCCCCTTCCTCCCCTCCTTGTTTAATTGGATAATATCATTTTCACCGTTTATCAATTCGTTAAGTTCATCTTGTAAATTTTTTACTAATTGTTCTGAAGTATAGTTCAGTAGTTTTTCAAATTTCTCACTTCCATATCTTAAATCCATTTCCAGTGAATTTTTCCAGTGGTGATAGGCAATCGCTGAAAGAACATAAAGAACATATTGAAGTGTCTTATCATCATTGGAGAGTTTTTGTTTGAGTTTTTTTTTGAGTTTCTCCTGATTTATGAATAAAACTGAGGCAAGAGAGTGATAAATATTGAGGTCTTTATTCACATCCCATGGCTGATAATCTTTATTTCCCAGAACGACAATCTGAAAATAGGGTAAAACTTTCCCTAGATCGTGTAGCTTAATCGCCCATGTGATACATTCAGTTATCTTATCGTCCTGTTTTATTTTCTTTTTGAGTTTCTCAAAAGCCTTCAAAATATCTTCTGTATGTTGTTTTAAACTTACTCCATTATCTTTTGCCCATACTTGATTCTTATTGTCAGTCATTGTTTGCCCCTTTGCTTTGATTTGTGTTAAAATCAGCAAAAAACACTGGTAGGTTTAATTCTTTATCGAACAAACATTTTGTATTGATTATCTTCCCGTCATTGAGTTTTACCTTTATATATTGATATTTTCTTCTTCCAGTATGATTATAGTGAGATTCATAATTTTCTATACTTGAAAATGCTGGTAAATTATAAACTAGTCCGTCAAAATTATTCCAATTAAGAGTGTTGTTATTTTGGGGACTGAAAATCTTTTCAGGTATCCAAAAAAAATAAGGATATCTCCCATCCTGTCTTTTTATTTCAAAATTATTCTCATCAATAATTGATATGCCTTTATAAACTATCCAGTCCTCAGCCCGTCCAATATGAAGAACTTGAAGGCGGTTTATCGGATTTTCCAATAAGCCATTAAAAGTGTTAAGTTTATCTTTATCAGAATGGTATAGATAAATGAGTAGTACCACATTTTCTAAAACATCGATTTTAATTGGAACCTGACCGCCGATATGACCTATTTCTCCATTTTTTTCTCTTATTGAGATATCGCCATAAGCATTTTTATGAGCTTCTTTACTTAAGTTCCTAAACCAAATCATCTCTGTTGTTTTTGTCTCAAATTTGCCTGCTATTGAGATTTTTAAATCTTTTATTATGTTATATATCTCTTTTTTTTGATCATCAATTCCACAAGCATTGCACAAAAATCCTATTATGGTTGAATAAGGAGGAATTGGATAGGTATGCCTCCTTTGAAAAGTAAAAGGTATTCTGTAATGAGCTTGTGGTTGATATATTTGAAGCCTTAAAGTCGGCATTAATTAACTCCCTCTTTTTGATTTTGAGATTGCACTTCTTTTTGCTCACAATCAGACTTTTCAAGGCCACAGGCTTTTAAAAATTCTTCCCAGTTATTAAATATTTGTTCTTTTATATCATCTTTTATCACCTTTAATCTTTCACAATCTTTGATATAGACTTTTTTAACTTTGCTCTTACCATTCGGAAGAGGCTGGTCTTCAACCCAGGAGTTTTGAATACAATCCTTGATCCCGATAACTTTTGGCTTACCATCTTCTATCACAATGTCGATATATGGATGAAATACTGGGCTTGGAACCTTTACAGGTGCCGCAATCATAAAGAGTGGAACAATTGTATTGTCTTCACCACTGGAATGAGCTACAAGACCGTCGTGAATGGCAGTGAGAATTTGACAAATTCTTTTCTTTTTTTCTTCATCGCTAATTGTAATTTTTAATTTCTTTTTTGATGAACCACTTATATCTTCTGAAACTCCGTTAACTTGTATTTTTAATTCTTTGTTTTCTTCACCATCTTTGTAGTGAATTTTAGCTTCATTGTTTTCATACTTATCAACGATAAAAATATCTTCTCCTAAACACCTTGAGTCTATAGTAAAAGAAAGTTTATACAAACTAAGGTTTTCTTCCCTGTTATTTAAATCTGGTTCAACGTTATCCAATCCTTGTTCTCTACCTCTATTTACAAGATCATGGTTAGAATATAGAGCCATATCCTGATTATAAGGAAATAAAGCGATTGCTTTTGTTATTCCGACAGGAGCTTTTCTTGTTAATGAAATATCACCAATTGTATACATATATCCGAAAGCATCTAATTCCTCGCAATTAAGAATATTCGATTGAGTTATGTCAAATTGTATTACATCTTTTTTGGCTAATCTTACTTTGGCTTTTTGCCATTTAAATTTTTTCACCATAGTATTAAAAAGATAATGCCTTATCGCTGGCCTGCTGATAAAAGAAACCACCTTATCTCCAATCGTAAGTTTCTTAATTGACTGGATATTCCCGCCAATTTTCTCGTCTCTATTCAAAGCAGAACCTTCAAAAATAATGGTAACCGTAATGTCTTTAAAGTTTGGCATAGTTTATTCCTCCTCCTGTTTTTTTTCTGGTTTTATAGCCGCACTTAAAAATGCGTATAAAAGGCATTTAAATGTTTCAATATCATAGTAAGGCTTAAAAGCCTCATTCAAAACAGACGATACATTTCTTTGATGGCTTATAAATATTCTCGAAATTCCATACATTACATCGCTTCTCTTGCCTGCTCGTACCTGCTCTAAGAGTCTATACCCCATTTTAGCAAAATCTTCTCCTAAATCTTTTTGAACACCGTATCCAAGGTTTTTTAAATCCTCCATTAAGTCAGAGACACTTCCAAGAGCACATTTTCGCAGCAATTTTTGAAGATTTTTATCATCTTTTTTCAATTGGCAAGCCCATTCAAGAAGTGAAAGATACTCCTTTTCACTATTTCTCTTCTGTTTGTAATAATTTTCAAAATCTTCATACTGAAAGAAGTTATTTTGTTTAACTTTTTCTTTAAGCTCTTCCAAAGTTATTTCGTTTTGTTTTTGATCAGTTTGTTCTGGCATATAGTTTCCTCCTGTCTATAATTGTGGCATATAATTTTAAAATTTTTTGAGATGTCAAAAAAAGATTTCTTTTATTAATAAACCTTTTAAAATAATCATCAATCCAATTATTATCTGCTTTATTTTGCTCACCTTTTACATAAATTCTTATTAAATTATGAGCAACAGAAATTAGGTTATCATAGAAGCCATCAAGAACATTATTTAAAACTGAAAACTCTCCAATATCGGAAAGAATTGTAGCAATATTTCGATCTAATAAAAGCTGAACCGTGTGATATGGCAAAGAATAAAAATCTATAAATTCAATTTTTTTAGGAGGAGTTTGAGATCTGTCTAATTTGAATGACTTTACAATAATCTCAATATTCATAGCATCCCACTGCCCAAGGGTGGTTTGTAGTCTTCTGGCATACTCTATAACACTCATCGCCAGGATTTCTCTTTTTTTTGTAGAATCAGCTTCTGTTTTTCCAAAAAATTCTCTTATCAGATTGTTTAGTTCATACATTAATTTAAAAGATGGTGCATTTATAAATATTTCTGAACCATCGGAAAGCCTTGTTAAAGCAAGATGGTGGTGAATGAGAAGAAAAGTACAAAGATGGCAAACCTTAAAACCAGATTCTAAATTCCAATAAGAATTTGGAAATTTTTTTGAAGGCCCTAAAAGCTTGTTGTGAACCATATCCAATTTGGATATTTTAGAAAAGAAATTTTCTTTTTGTTTATTGTCAATATTATTATCTAGATTCTCTTTAATAACTAATAATCCCGATCCACATAATTCACAGTCAGATTGTTGGATTTTACTTGAATCAGAAAATGCTTCAACAAACTTCTTAAAAACTTCTTTTTGATTTCCATCAACATCTATAAAATTTGGATAGTATTGATTTTTACCTTTTAAGTTTATAACTTTACCATTTTCAAAATAGTTTTCATCAACTTTAATCTTTTCAAAAATTTCTTTTGTTATTGATATTGTGCCATCGTCATTAATGTTATATTTGGAATTCTGAAAATTATAAAGATAATCCCCTCTATCCAGACAACTCAAAAACCCCACCACCCCCGCATTATACAGCCAGTTTGAGGGATAAAGGGTAATGTCAGTCATTGGCTACCTCCGGCTTTGTTCCAATTTATAGGATTGTTAAATATATAGCGGCGAATTTCGGTTATATCATCACCACGTCTCAGGATATGATCGTGATATGATCTCAACCAACCAAAATTGTAATCACCAAAAGAGTTACGAATCTCTTTTGTAACAGCCTCTTTAAACGATTTTATTATTTTGGATAACAATCCATAATTTCGTAAACTATTGGATTTATTAATGTCATTATGAATCATATCATTTACCGAATTACCCGTTAGGGCGTCATCATCCGTTAGGGCAGAACACTGTTCTGCCCTAACGGATGATGACGCCGGTTCATAAATAACAATCAAACCATGTATATGATCTGGCATCACCATATATGCATCAATATCAACATTTTCATAATGTTTGGGAATTCCGAGCCAGTATTTATTTGCGATTTTACCATACTCGTTTAAAATCATTTTCCCATTATCAATATTACCCAAAATATTTCCTTTGGTTTTTGTACATAATGTTACAAAATATATTCCAGCCGATGAATAATCGTGGCTTTTTAACCTATAGAGTTTTCTCCTTTCTTTCATCCCACCACCTCCAGCATACCAAAGCCTTCGCTACGGCGGGCACCGATGCCGATGTCGTAAAATAGCTTTAAAACTTCAGGCTCGGCTTTGATTTTTATTTGCCCCTTAAGTCCAGGAAATGTCATCTTATATTCATGTTCCTCATTACCTGATCCATGGAGAACAGGAACAACAACACAATCAATTTTCTCAACCTTAATCTCTCCTTTATAATCCGGCAATTCTTTCTGGACAAGGGAAATAAGAGAGGTTTCAAAAGCCTGAGTAAAATTTTGTGATTTTTCCCAGTATGGCCAATGACTTATATCTTTTTCTGGTTCTTTTGTTTGTATCTTGAATTCCTCAGGATAAAGATACTTATCTCCATCATTAGGATTTCTTAGCAGAAATGGCGACAATGTCTTAAACATTGCTTCATTTTCTGTAAAGTTTTTTTCTGGAAATAGAAAAAAATTCTTTATATCGGTTAATTGAGTACCAAAAAGATTAAAACTATTCTTTTTTATTTCTATTAAGCCGTTATATACTCTCATCAGAAATTCATAATCATTTGTAGAAAAGAAAAAGCTGAAATAATCTCCATCAAGTTTGTTTCCTTCTCCCTCCTTTTTCAAGGGGAAATAGGCAGAGAATGTGAAAGGTTTTGTATTATTCCCACTATAAAAACGATTGTAAAAATCTTCTCCATCACTTCCACTATTCTTTATAGCTTCCTTGATAAGTGATAATAAATAACGACGATAATCATTTGGTATAGGAGTATTTTTAGGAATAAAAACTTTACATGAAAATCTCATTTTTATCCCTCCAAAAATTTAAACACACACCCTCATCATGTAGAAAGCAAGCAAGTTTTGAATCTATAACATTATAGATGAAGGCTTGAACGATATGATTGTAATGTATAGGCAAGACAACGCTGGAGTTTTGAAAAAATTTTAAATTTATAAACATTTTAAAGCCCCATTAATTATATTATAACATAATACTAAATTCTTGTCAAGTGTTTTTTTTAAATTAAATTAAAATTTAAAAAATAAAAAACAAAATAAGTGAAAAATCGTCAATATTTTTATCAAAAAATTAAAAAAATATTGACGAAAAATTAACAATTAATACTCATAAAACTAACAAAAAGTTTTTAAATTAACATTATTAATTTTATAGAAATCCCTCGTTCAAAAATTAAGGTGTTGCTTCGTCCCCAACCATTACCTTTTGGGATAGCTCTATTATAGTTTAACCCCCTTTTCAACAAAATATATTAATTATACCACCCATATGTGACAAATTCTGTCATTCTTGTTTTAACTTGAAAAAATTTTTAATCCTTTTATTGGCCTTTACAGGCATTTTTTCAAATTTTTTCTCAGATTTATGATCCTACTCCCCCAGAAATCTCTTTGCACCATTTCTTATCCTGTCAAGCCACTCTCTTCTGAAATCTTCTGGCTCAAGTGCTTCTGCATAAGGTAGATAGCGTAGTATCTTGCCAATAATCTCTTCATAATCTCCTACTGGAATTGTAAGCTCAAGGACATTTTCTTCATTTGAGTTTTTATATTCTGTCTTTTCTTGTTCTTTATGCCAGATTTGATTTTTTACAACATAATAAACTGGTTCATAAAACCTTATTTTTACTCTTTTTACATATTTACCTTTGTAAATTCCAAAACTTGTCTTAATATAACTTTCAAGTTTATGAGTGTCAATATAATATTTACAGGTTTCATCGGAAATACTTGCTTCAATTATTCTGCCAGAATTAAAATTTCTTATTTCTTCTGATTTATGGTCGTAGGCAATAAAATACCATTGGCTTGAATAGTTTATGAAGTAAAGTGGTTCAACCATTCTCTCACTTATTTCGCCCTTTTTGTCTTCATATTTTATCTTTATCTTTTTTTTCTGAAGAATACCTTCAATAAAAGTCCTGAATTTTTCAAGGTCGATTGGGTTGTACTCCTCACATTCATACTTTATACGGCACAATAATTTTTTGTAATCCTTTGCCAATTTCTCTCTCAGATTATCAAGCACCTCTTTTATGACAAAAGGAACATAGATTTGATTATTAGAAAGGCTTTCGATGAAAGTATAAAACAAAAGATTTTTCTCTTCAAGGAAAAGTTCTTCTATTTCACTGGAAGAAAGAATATAGGCTTCTTTATCTCTATCCCATTTAATCGGGAAATTTGCCTTTTTTAATTCACTTATATCTCTATAAAATGTTCTTTTGTCGATATTAAATTCTTTAATTACATCTTTGAGACTTATTTTTCTCTGTGAGAAAAGACGCTGTTTGATAAATTCTAATCTTTGAAATTTTGACATAAAATCTCCATATATTTTAAAACTATTAATAAAAATGTCAAAAAATATTTTTGTCATTACGCTTCCACAAAACTAAACTTCTTTCTAAAGAATCAAAACACCACACTATTATATTATATTCCTCCCACTTAAGCTTTAAATATTCTTCTAAGTAAATCATCCCTCCAAAAACCAGATATTCAGGTAAAAGGAATTTTTTTGAAAATAATATTTTTGCAAACATTGAATTTCTAAACATCCAATCACATGTCGTTTGAATAAAAGTTATAATTCTGGGTTTAATATTATTTTTAATATAAACATCGTAATATGCTGTAAGACCTTCGGCTTGCATATATAAAAGAGAAAATCTTTTTGGATTATGAGATTCATTCCACTCTGGCTTCCTTTCAAATATTAACCAATCACACCAAAAATTTTCATATCTATGAGAATAATAATGATAAAGACTATCTTCATAATTTCTATAATATTTTCTATTACAAAGAGATGAACCAAAATTTTCTGGCTTAAGCCTTTGATGATGAATGACATAATATCCTTTAAAACCACGTGATTGAATTTCTTCAATAAAATCTTCTCTTCTACATCGTATATCTACATAGAAAAAGCTATATACATTACCCATAAAGAACTTTACAGGATCACCATCCAAATAGCAGGCTGGATAATATAAAGAATTATCAAGAACTTTATTAACTTCAAAAATAAAATCACTATTTGATAGCCAAGAAGGCATTTCTATTTTCCCTAATTTTTTCAACATAACCAACCTCCTACTATATATATGTAGTACAGAAGTGACAAAAGTTGTCAATTTAAGTTGATTTTGAAAAAATTTTTTATTCTGACGATTCGGAAGTATTATCCTGATCTTGAAGATTTTGATATAGTATGCCTTTATAAGAATAAGTTATATCATCTGGAATATTAAATCTTTCATTAAAATCCAAATATCCTTTATACATTTCTTTCACAAATGAATAATCCATAGTTTTATATATAAGAGAAGTCATGGATTCTATATATTTTTCATCATCATTTGTAAGAAAATGATGGCATAATTCATGAATCATTGTATTGAGTTTAGATTTAAGACCCCTCATACTGTCCGCAATAAAAATATAACTATTCTCACCATATAGGATATGATAGCCGATAGGATTACCTTCAAGTTTCGTATATTCTAAGAAATAAGAGTCAGTAAAAAAAATAATCAACCTATCCACATTCGGTGGAGCAAAATAAATGTTATAATTTTTGTCAAAATATTCTATCGTTTTAATCAAACTGTATCCATAAATGATAAGACAATCATTTATCATATCACTTCGACTATAAGGTAAAATCAAATAAGTATCCAGACTCAATCTAATATTGTTTGTATAGCCCACCTTCATTTTCAACTGAAAGTTATCATAACTTAAATTATACCTTCCCTTGATATTATAAACATCCATAACCTTCTTTAGGTAAGAATAATTCTTTTTGGAAATTGAATCTTGTCTCACTGTTAAATAAAAATTATTACCTGAAAAATAACAATTCGTTGAAGAATAAATAGACGAAAAGAAGAAAATAAAAATAAATATTTTTTTAAACATACTTCCCCACTTTTCATTGTATATTATACAATAGGAGGGTGACAAAAAGTGTCATTCAAGAAAACAAAATTTAAAATTTTTTAACCACAGAAATAGATTGACAAAAAGATGTGTTATTTAAACATATTTTTAAAAAATTTCTTCCACCCACTTTCTTCTTCAGAAACTTCAAGATTCATAATTCTTCTTGCAATATGATTTACACAGATTGAAACATTGTGAGATGGATAAAGTTGGACATAAGGTATCTGCTTACGGACAGAATCCTGAACAATCTGGTCATCATAAATGAAACCAAGATTTTCAATTTTGACGTTGAGAAATTGTGAACATACATCAATAACCTTTTTCGCAACTTTTGTGGCTTCTGTTGTGTTTTTTACTCTGTTCACAACAAGTTTTATATCTGGATTTTCAACCTCTGTAACTATAGATTTAATAACTCCATAAGCATCTGTTATAGCTGTAGGCTCTGGAGTTGTTATTACTATTATCTCATGAGCTGAAGCTACAAAAGTAAGGACATTTGATGTTATACCTGCTGCCGTATCAATAATTATAAAATCTGCATAGCTTATCTCTTTTAAAGCCTCAACAAGATTCTCCTTTTCTTCATCACTCAAATTTGCAAGTTGTGATAAACCTGAGGCTCCAGCTATAAAATCAATTCCATAATCTGATTTGTAAATTATTTCGGACATCTTTTTCTGTCCTTTTATAACATGAAAAAGGTTAAACTTAGGAATAAACCCAAGAAGGATATGAATGTTAGCAAGCCCAAGATCCGCATCAAAAACCATAACCTTCTTGGGGTTATCCTTCATATTTGCAAGGCTTATACCAAGATTGAGTGAAAAACTTGACTTTCCCACTCCTCCCTTTCCTGAAGTTACAGCTATAATTTTTGTATTTGACTTTGGCAACTCTCTCATTAATTTTCTTAAACCTTCAGCCTGATCAGGCCCTAAAAGTGTTGACATAATTTCCTTCCCAAAAAATCAAAATTCTACTTTAATGAATCGGAAATTATTTTATCTACATTAGCAATTTCAAAATCTTGTGGAACTTCCTGCCCATTTGTAACAAAGGCAATTGGCTTTTTAATTCTGTAAAGTAATGAAACTATAGCCCCGAGATATTGAGTTTCATCAAGTTTTGTTGCAATAATGTGTGAAAAATTAACAATCGAATAGCCAGTCGCAATCATATCAAGATCCTTAGGCTTCGTCGTTGCACTCACAACAAGATATGTGTCTATAATTCTTCCAGATTGTTCGATCCATTGAGCAAGTTCTTTAAGGACTATAGTGTCTTTTGGACTTTTACCCGCTGTGTCAATAAATGTAAAATTAGTCTCTTCTTTAGCCAGAAGATCAAAGAAATCTTCTTTTTTATGAATTTGATAAAACGGAGCATTCATTATGTCGGCGTAAGTTTTAAGCTGTGAATCTGCACCAACTTTATACCTGTCTATGGAAATAAACCTTAAAGTTTTTTGCCTTATTGCCGCAAGATGTGCCGCAAGTTTTATAAGACTTATAGTTTTTCCTACCCCTGTAGGACCTATAAATATTATATCTTTCAAATTCTTGTAATTTTCAAACATTATTTCTTCTTCTGGAATATTAGCCTTTAAGAAACTTTTGATTGATGACAGAATATTATCCCTATCAAGCAAAACACTGCTTTTTTGAATCTTCAAAAATTCAACAATGTCTTTTATAACCTCACTATGAAATTCTCTCTCCCTCAAGTATTCTTCAGCCCATTCGATATTTTTCTGAGTAATTTCCATATCCTGCATTATCTTTTTCTTGCTTTCAAGAGAAGAGTTTCTTGTATTTTTGACAAGTCCTTCTTTTAATTCTTCAAAACCTGTTTCTATAAAGGTTTTCATTTCAAAAATAGAACTTTTCAAAAATTCAACTTCCTGTTCAAGTTTCTTATTCTTCTCCACAAGAAGAGACATATCTACATCCCCACTCGAAGGGGCTGGTCTTCTTACTTCTCTTTTCTGAGGAGCAGTGTAAGTAACATCTTCACTCTGAACATTGTCAAAAAGGCTCGGTTGGACTACAGCCTTTTTTGTGTAAGTTGTCCTCTTTTCCTTCTCAAGCATCTTTTCATCATCAATACAGGCTGTAGCTATCCAGACAGTTTCTTTCTTAAGCCCCCAGAATTTTTTACGTTCCTCGGGATAGGTCCTTATAAGCATTGTTTCATTAACACGATTTTCAAGCCTTGCAGCCATAAACATCTTGTCAATGGCTTCCTGTTTTGTTCTACCTTCATAAATAGCATAACGCATTTTCCCCTCCTTTATATTAATTACAGTTAATTTTAACATCTAATTATAATTATTGCAACAAAAATAAGATTTATAATCAGTTTTGTTCAATTTTATCAATAAAAAATTTATATACTTATTATTCCTACCTGTTCAATAGAAAAATTAGGCGGTATTTCAGAATAAGAAAGCACTCCTATAGAAGGATAGCTCCTTCCAAGCAACTCTCTTATAAGCCTTCTCACCTTCTGTGATGATACAATTACTGGTTGAATACCAGCCTTAAGCTGATTCTCTATAACATTTGAAGATTGAACAACAAATTTATTAACATTCTCTGGGTCAAGTGTAGAAATAAGTCCTTGTGGTGTCTCCTGTAGAGAATCACTGAGTAGTTCTTCAAGTTCAGGATCTATCAAAATAGCATAAAGTTTATTACCCTGACTTGCGTAAGTAGAAGAAATATCCTTTCCTAAAGCCTGTCTTACATACTCTGTAAGTAAGTCTATATTTTTGACACTTGTAGCATAATCTGCTATAGTTTCAAGTATAACAAGCATATTCCTTATTTTTACTCCCTCACGTAGCAAATTCTGTAAAATCTTTTGAATCTCACCAATATTTGAATGTTTCAAAACTTCCTCAACTACAACAGGATATTCTTTTTGAATTGCATCAAGCATAGCCTTTACATCCTGTCGTGTCAAAAGCTCTGCTGCATATTTCTTTATCACTTCAGTAAGATGTGTGGCAACAACAGAAGGAGGATCAAAAATATCAAAGCCAAGAGTTTCAGCCTTAACCCTTTCTTCTTCACTTATCCACTTTGCATCAATTCCAAAGACTGGCTCTTTGGTTTCAAGTCCTTCTATCTCTTTGAGATCAAGTTTTGGATTCATTGCAAGAAATCTATTGTAATAAACTTTGCCTCTTGCTACTTCTGCACCTCTTATCTTAATAATATACTCAGAGGCATCTATAGCTACATTATCAACAATCCTGATAGGTGGCACAAGTATACCAAGATCAAGCCCTATTCTTTTTCTGATGAGTTTAATTCTTTCAAGCAAATCTCCCCCCTGTTCTTTATCAACGAGGGGAATTAAATTATATCCTATCTCTATATTAATTGGGTCTATTCTTACTATATCCTCAACTGTAGTTACTTGTTCTGCTGGAGCTTTTGTCTTAATCTCTTTCTGTCTTTCTGCTTCAGCCTTTTCTCTTGAATTCATCATATAACCGATCCATATAAAAAGCCCGCCAACCATAAAGTTTATCAAAGTTGGAAAACCCGGAATAAATCCCATCAAAAAGACAACAGTTCCTGAGATAAAAAGAACTTTTGGTGCATAAGCTATCTGTTGAACCACATCATGTCCAAACTTCTCTCTTGCCGATGTTCTTGTCACTATAAGACCTGAAGCTGTAGAAATAAGCAACTGCGGTATTTGTGAGACAAGTCCATCACCCACTGTAAAAAGAGTATAAGTTCGTAATGCCTCAGTTATACCTTCACCTCTCATAACAACACCAGTTATAAGTCCAACCACAATATCAACGACAGTTATAAACAACGCAACTTTAACATTACCAGAAACAAACTTTGAGGCACCATCCATAGCTCCATAGAAGTCTGCCTCAAGTCTCACTTCATCTCTTTTTCTCCTTGCCTCTTCTTCTGTTATTAAACCTGCATTTAAGTCTTCATTTATAGATAACTGTTTGCCCGGTAATGCATCAAGTGTGAATCGTGCAGCTACTTCAGAAACTCTCGAAGCACCCTTTGTTATTACGAAAAATTGTATGGCTATAATAACGATAAAAATTGTTATACCTATAAGATAATTTCCACCAACTACAAAGTTTCCAAAAGTTGTTATAACCTTACTGTCAAAAGCGGCTCCCTGTGTAAGAATAAGTCTTGTTGAAGTAACATTAAGCCCAAGTCCAAATATGGTTGTAAGAAGTATGATGCCCGGAAAAGCCGAAAACTCTGCCGGTTTTTTAACATAAATTGTGCTTAAAATTATCATTAAGTTTATAAGTAAGTTAAATACAAGAAGTAAATCCAGCAAAAAAGTAGGGAAAGGAATAACAAGCATTAATATGACAACAATCAAAGCCACGGCAACAAAAAGATCAAGATTGTTTTTCACTCTATCTAAGCTTATTAAAGAAGAAAATCTATTTGCCATCTATCCTCCCACTAAGCTGCAACACTACCTTTCATTTCATAAACAATAGACAATATTTTTGCCACAGCAACAAAAAATTCCTGTGGTATCTCATCACCAATGTCCACCTTTTTATAAAGTTCTCTGGCAAGCGGCTTATTTTCTATAACGTAAACATTATTTTCTTTTGCAATTTCTTTTATTTTTTGAGCTACAGGACCTTCTCCTTTTGCAACAACTACTGGAGCATTCATATAGGCTGGCTCATACTTCAAGGCTACTGCTATGTGAGTTGGGTTTGTTATAACTACATCAGCTTTTGGAACTTCCTGATACATTCTCCTTGAAAGAAGTCTCCTTTCCATTTCTCTTATTTTTGCCTTTATTTCTGGATTACCTTCCATTTCTTTGAATTCTTCTTTAATTTCCTGTTTTGTCATTTTCAATGATTCAATATAAACCCATCTCTGGAAAGCATAATCCATAACAGCAATTAATAGCAAAGCTATCCCCGAAAAGCTCACAAAATTAAATATTATTCTCCAGAAAAGCAAAAATCCAGTCGCAACACTCATTTTTGAAAATGAAAACATTTTGCCCAATTCAGAATTTATAACTATAAAAGCTATTAAAAAAACAGCCGCTACTTTTATAAGAGATTTAACAAGATTAAAAATAGCCTCTCTTGACCAGAACATCTTTGCCAGATTAGATGGAATATTTCCGAAAATCTTTCCAAAATTAAAAGATATTCTTTTTGTAGAAAATACAAACCCACCCTGAACAACATTACCAATTATTGCAAAAACAACTCCAGTTATCATAAATGGTACTGTACTGCTTGCCGAAATCCATAACATATCAACAAAAATAGGAACTATGTTATCCTTTGTAATAACAAGAGAATTAATATTTTCAATGTAATATCGCATTATATTCCATAAACTTCTGAATACAAATTCTCCAATCAAGGCAAGAGCCCAAAAATTAGCAAGAAAAACTATGATAGCAGTAAGTTCTTGAGACTTTGGAACATTTCCTTCTTCTCTTGCTTTTCTTTTCTTGTACTCTGTAGGCTCTTCAGTTCTACCTTCATCCTCTGCTGCAAAAAGTTGAAGATCAAAGTAGTAAATTTTATTCTCAAGTTCAAAAGAAAGTAAATCTATCATTTTCACCTCATTTTATTCCCATAGCATTAACCCAATCAAGCGAAGTATTAAATAGCTCCATTACAATATTTTCACCCACATCAACTAAAACAGGCATCAAAAACCACACAACAACAAAACCAGCAAGCATTTTCAAATTAAACCCCATAATCATCACATTAAATTGTGGAGCAACCCTCGAAATTAATCCCATAGCTATATCAAGTAAAATTGTTACAGCTATAATTGGTAAAGCTATCCTTATGCTCACCTCAAACATAACTATCAAAGCCCCAGTAAGCCCTTTCAAAATTATTGAAGAAATATTTCTATCTATAAGATCAACCTTTCTGAAACTATCCACCACAAGATTCACAAGATAAAAATGCCCATCAAGCCTTAAAAAGATCAAAAGTATAAGTATACCAAGAATATTACCTATCGCAGGCACTTGAACATCAGAAACAGGATCAACAACTTCATTCATTCCAAGTCCCATTTGAAGTGAAAAAATTTGTGCTGACTGTTGAAAAACAGAGACTATAAAAAAAGCAAAAAATCCAATAGCCAGCCCAAAAACAAAATTTGAAACCATAGAAACACCAAATACTGCAAGGTCTTCAGGCACTTTTATACCCATTGTTAATACAAGTGGTGTAGAAACAATCCCAAGAAAAAAAGCAAATCCAAGTTTAAACCTGAAAGGCATAATAGCCCCAGAAAAAAAAGGAGCAGAAACAAATATACCAATACATCTTACAAGAATTATAAGAAAAATCTGAAAATAATTGTTAAATATATCATAGATATTCATATTACATCCTTGCTTCAGCTATCAACTGAAACAAATTTTTTGTAAAATCTATCAAACTATTTACTAAAAATGGCCCGATTATTATGAGTAAAATAAGTATTATTACCATTTTAGGGACAAATGTAAGAGTCTGTTCCTGAATAGAAGTTGTTGCCTGAAAAATACTGACTATAAGCCCTACAATCATAGCTGTCCCCAAAAGTGGAAGACTTATAACCAGTATTTCGTAGAAAGTCATATTCATTATCGTAAGCAAAAGTCCCTGACTCATATTTTACATCCTGAAACTTAAAATCAACTTCTCAATCAAAAGATCCCACCCATCAACAAGCAAGAACAAAAGGAGCTTAAGTGGGAAAGAGATCATTATAGGCGGCAACATCATCATACCCATAGACATAAGAACACTTGCCACCACAATATCAATTATAGTAAAAGGTATTAAAATAAGCATTCCCATATAAAAAGAAATAGTAAGCTCATTAAGTATAAACGCTGGAATAAGAACATATGTTGGAACATCATCTGGAGTTCTTGGTCTCTCCATTTTTGACATCTTTACAAATCTATAGATATACCTTTCAGAGGTCTGCTTAAACATAAATTCTCTTACTGGTTTTATAGCCCTTTTATAGCCTTCCTCAAGAGAGATTTTACCATCAAGATAGGGACGAACTCCCTCTTCATAAGATTTTGAAAATGTTGGAAACATAACAAATAAGGTAATAAACAAAGCAAGACTCACAATGATTTGGTTGGGGGGAATTGTCTGTGTTGCAAGTCCTCTGCTGACGAATGAAAGTACTATATAAAGTCTTATGTAGGAGGTTAAGACTATGAGCAACGTTGGAGCAAGTGAAATAATTGTAATAAGAAATAAAATCTGTAAAGATAAAGCAACCTGCCTTGGAGTTCGAGCTTCTTCAACATTCACTCCTATTGTTGGAATAGGAAGTCTTGTTTGCTGCGAAAACACTGGTTCTACGACACTCAGCCCAATTAAAAACAAACAGACAATTCCCCACTTTTTCATTTCCCCTCCAGATTCTGCATACCAGCAAGAAAAAATAAATTTAGTAGAAAAAAAATTACTACTACTATATTATTACTTATCTACAAAAAAATTGCAATAGTTTTTGAAAAAATTTTTTGTTTTTTTTAATCAAAACAAATCTTGATTTTTTATAATCAATTAATTAAAATTAAATAAACAATGCGGGCGTAGTTCAGCGGTAGAACGTCAGCTTCCCAAGCTGGATGTCGTGGGTTCAACTCCCATCGCCCGCTATTTTTATGGACAAACAATGCTTGAAGGTATTTTTTTTGAGGGTCTTATCTATAGTTTGATGGTGCTTGGTGTCTATATCACTTTCAGATTCCTTGATTTTCCAGATTTGACAGTTGATGGCTCATTTCCCTTAGGTGCAGCTATAAGCGCTTTTTTACTTATTAATGGATTTGATCCTTTTTTATCCTTAATCTTTGCTTTTTCAGGTGGACTTCTTGCCGGAACAATTACAGCTATCATTCATAACAAACTCAAAGTTCCGGGTCTACTCGCTGGAATCCTTACAATGACAATGCTATATTCAATAAATATAAGGATTCTTGGAAACCGTGCAAATGTTTCTTTGCTTAAAACAACGTCAATATTTTCATTTGCCGATAGTTTTTCAAACATAAACAAAGAATTTTTTATAATTATTTTTTTAATTTTATTTATATTAGCAATCAAGTCAATCATTGATTTATTTTTTATAACTGACTTAGGGTTATCTTTGAGGGCAATGGGAAACAATGAAAAATTTATAATTCAACTCGGCATAAATCCAGAAATTCTCAAAATAATAGGTATAGCCTTATCAAATGGTCTTGTTGCATTATCTGGAAGCATCTGGGCTCAGTATCAGGGATTTTCTGATGTAGGAATGGGACAGGGTATAATTATAGCAGGGCTTGCATCAGTAATGCTTGGTGAATTTTTTATATTTTCAAGAAAGAATATCTTCCTTATGACTTCATCTGCGATCATTGGTTCGCTTATTTACAGGACCATTATGTATTTTGGAAGATTTTATGGCTACTACATCAATATTACCCCAAATGACTTAAAATTATTAACAGGGCTTTTAATTATTTTTTCAATAATAATATCAAAAATTAAAAAGAGAGAATATCTATGATAAAACTTGAAAATATAAAAAAGATATTCAACCAAAATACGGTGGACGAAACAATAGCTTTAAACAATATCAATTTGAAAATAAATGAAGGAGATTTTATTTCCATAATTGGCTCAAATGGTGCTGGTAAAACTACTCTTTTTAACATAATTTCTGGTCATATATTTCCAACTTCTGGAGATATCTACATAAATGACAAAAAAGTCACAAAAGAACCAGAATACAAAAGAGCTTGCTATATTGGAAGAATATTCCAAAATCCTACAATTGGCACGGCATCAAATATGACAATAGAAGAAAACTTAACCCTTGCATATAAAAAGGGGATGAGAGGTTTAAAAATAAGCCTTAATTCAAAAATGAGAAAAGAATTAAAAGAAAAACTCTCTTTATTAAATTTAGGGCTTGAAAATAGAATGACAGATTTAGTTTCCCTCTTATCTGGAGGCCAAAGACAGGCTCTTTCTTTACTTATGGCTGTTCTTTCAAAACCAACACTTTTACTTCTTGATGAACATACGGCTGCCCTTGACCCAAAAAATGCAAACGTAGTATTAAATTTAACTGAAAAATTTGTTCGTGAATATAAACTTACAACCCTTATGATTACTCACAATATGTCTCATGCCATTAACTATGGTAATAGACTCATTATGATGGATAAAGGAGAAATAATATTTGATGTATCAGGTGAAGCAAAGAAAAAACTCACGGTTGAAAAATTAATTGACAATTTCCATAAAATAAGACATACTGAATTAGACAACGATAAAATACTCCTCGAATAAAAGGAGGAGAAATTGAAGATAACAATTATCGGTGGCGGCTCAAGTTATACTCCTGAACTGATAGAAGGCATAATTGAAAGATATAACTCGCTTAAGGTAAGTGAATTATGGCTTGTAGATACCCTTGATGGAGAAGAGAAATTAAGGATAATAACAAATCTTACCAAAAGAATGTTAAATAAATTTTCTCTCCCCATAAAGATAACTTCAACTATAAATCCAATTCCCGCAATTGAAGATGCAGATTTCATAATCAATCAGATAAGGGTTGGAGGTCTTGAATCAAGAAAAAAAGATGAAACCATTCCCTTAAGGTATAAAACCATCGGTCAGGAAACCACTGGAGCAGGTGGTTTTGCCAATGCCTTAAGAACAATACCTGTAGTATTAACACTTGCTAAAGAAATCGAAAAAAGAGCAAAAAAAACAATTCTCATTAACTTTACAAACCCAGCAGGAATAATTACAGAAACATTACTCAACTATACTTCTGTTAATACAATAGGGCTATGCAATGTCCCCATAAATATGGTCTATGAAATTGCAGAAAATATAAAATCCAGACCAGAAGAGTTATTCTGTCATTTTGCTGGACTTAACCACCTAAGTTTCATAAGTAAGGTTCTATTCAAAGGTAAAGACATAACACAAAAAATAATTGAATTTGAAGAAAAAGAGGTAGTAAAAAACATAAAAAACATAAGAAAAGAAATAAGTATAGCAAAAACATTCGGAATTATCCCTTCACCATATTTAAACTATTATTTTTTCAGAGAAAAAATGCTAAAAGAAGAAAGTAGTAAACCATCAAGAGCAGAAGAAGTAATGGAGATAGAAAAAAAACTATTTGAGAAATACAAAGATGAAAAATTATCAGAAAAACCAAAAGAACTTTCAGAACGTGGAGGTAGCAAATATTCACTTGTTGCAATTTCTTTGATAGACAGTATTCATAATGACAAGAGAGATGTTCATGTTATAAATGTAAAAAATAATGGTGCAATAACAGATTTACCCTTCAATTCTGTAGTAGAAACAAATGCGATCGTAGGCAAAAATGGAGTATTTCCAATCACTTTTGGAGAATTGCCTCTTTCCATAAAGGGATTAATTCAACAGGTAAAATACTACGAAATATTAACAATCGAAGCATCTATAGAAAGAAGCTACCAGAAGGCTCTAAAAGCCCTGACAATTCACCCACTCATCGGCGATGTGGAAATAGCAAAAAATCTTCTTCATGACATACTTGTCGCAAACAAAGACTATATTCCAGAAATGAGGTAATTATGGCTTATTACTGCGGAATTGATGGTGGAGGAACAAAAACTCATTGCGTAATTGGCGATGAAAAAAATATTATTTCAGAATTTATTGCTTCTGGCTCAAACTATCACATTACTGGCCTCGAAAATTCAAAAAAAAACATAGAAAAGGCTTTTAATGAGGCATTAAAAAAAGCTAAAATCTCAAAAAAAGAAATAAAATTCAGTGTGCTTGGACTATCAGGTGCAGATAGAGATGAAGATATAAAAAAACTCACAAAAACATTATATCCAATTTTTGGTAAAAATTTTAAAATCTTTAACGATTGCTGGATTGCACTCAAGAATGGGATAAGAGACTACTATGGAATTGTAGCAGTTTGTGGCACAGGCGGTGGCTATGCTGGAAGAACAAAGGACGGAAAGGAATTCATATATAGAAACTTAGACTATATTACAGGGAATCGTGGTGGAGGGACAGAAATAGCTGAAAAAGCCCTTCACTTTGCATTTCGTTCCGAAGAAGGAAGTTATAAAAAAACTGCACTTGAAGAAAAAATACCAGAGCTTTTTCAGGTTAAAAATATGGCTCAGGTGTTAGAAAAAATCTTTATGAAAGAAATTGACAAAAAAATACTTGATAAAATACCCCCTCTTGTATTTTTACTTGCCGAAAAAAATGATGAGGTTTGCATAGAAATTTTAACAGAACTAGGAAAAACTATAAGCGAGTACCTTCAAGGTTTAATAAATCACCTCCACTTTGAAGGAAAAATACCAACCATTCTATCTGGAAGTATTTTTAAAACTAAAAACAAAACACTCATTTCAACTATAAGAAATAATTTGCCTTCTTCTTCTGAAATAATTATACCTGATACGCCTCCAGTCTTCGGAGCCTATAAACTTGCAATCGATCATTCCATCGACTTTTCGTAAGCTCTCTTATACTCTGGATTCTCTTCAAGAAAAGTCTGAATTTTCTTAATGTTATTCATACTATAATTGACGAAATCTTTTTCAGTTATACCAAAACTCTGATAAAACTCTTTTTTCTTCTCTTCAAGAAATTCAGCCATTTTAGCTTCACCTTCTTCGTTGGTAGAAATATTGGTATTATTTGCTATTTCCTGAAACCATTTCTTTTGTTCAAGATTATAGAGTATCCAGAGTTCAACAAATTTTTTAGGGCTATCAAGAACAAGTTTTTCTCCTTTCTTGATAGTTATAAGCTCTTCAAAACCAGAAGAACTGCTTGAGCTTTGAGAAGTATTATCCCCCTTCTTTGTGCAGGAAAAACCTGTAAAAATAAATAAAATTACCAGAAATAAACTGACCCTTTTCATATTAAACTACCTTCTAAATACTTTTTTAAAAATTTTAAAGTAAGCAAAAAAAAATTGCAAGGTTTTTTGATTTATGCCGATAAAATTGCTGGAGAGAGTATGCAATTTATTGATTTGATTGTCCTTTCTTTGCTTGTTATTGGCTTTTTATGGGGTTTTTTCAAAGGATTTTTCTATATGGTTTTCAGTTTCATAGGCATAGCTATAGGTATAATTGCAGGCTTTAAAATCCCCCCATTAATATTTACTATACTTAAAATAAAGCCAATTTTAATCTATCAAACTATTTCGTTTATTGTAATATTTATACTTTGCTACCTTATATTTGTAAATTTAGGCTCTTATATATCCGAAACGCTTGAAAATCTTGATCTTGGATGGATAGACTCCCTACTTGGAGGAATTTTAGGCCTTTTTCAACTTACTTTAATAATAGGCCTTTCATTCATAATCCTTGAAAATTTAAAACTCTCAAATATTTTTCCCGATCTCGAAAAATCAACATTACCAATTCTGATAAAAAACATAACTCAAGCCCTGCTCAACATAATAATAAACATAAAAAAATAAAGGGATATCCAGACGAGGAAAGTAAATTCACTATCTGGACATCCCCTTAACTATTTAATTTAACTAAAAGGATAAAGGTTATTTCTTAACCTTTTCAGCAAGTTTCTTTCCAACTTTAAACTTTACAACCTTCTTTGCTGGAATCTTAATTGGAGCTCCAGTCTTTGGGTTTCTTCCCATCTTTTCAGCTTTTTTCTGTACCTCAAATGTGCCCCAACCAACAAACTGAACAGTTTCACCCTTTGCTAAAGAAGACTCAATAATAGAAAGAAAAGTATCAACAAGTTCACCGGCTCTTTTCTTTGTTTCGCCAGTCTTTGCAGCAAGAAGATCGATAAAATCTGTTTTTGTCATAGACAACTCCTTTTTATAAAATTTTGTTTATATTATATAAAATTTTGTTTATATTATATATCAGAAATCATTAAATATCTATTTTTTATTGATTTTTTTTATTAAATTTTTTAAAAATTTTTTAATTAATGCTTAATTTTATCCACCTTTCACCTTTTTTATAAAATCAAGATCGGATATCAAGTCCATTTTATCGGCATTGTATACATTTGAAGTATTGTTTTCATTAGTAATTCCATAAAGAGAGTATAAAATATATTTTGTATTTGCTTTAAAATTCTGTTTTATAACCCTTTCCATCTCGTTAATCTCTGGAATAGTGGCTGGATAAGGTTTTCTATATACTACATAGCTTACATCTCCTGACTCAAATGCCCAGAAATTATCTTTTTTAATTATTTGTTTTATATATGGTGAACCTAAAAGCTTTATTGCAAACTCCTCAAATACACCTTCATTCTTTGAAAACAAAGGTTCAAGCTCTGGATATTCTATCAAGTAATTATATCTACTTATAATACTTTTAAGATCCTTATAAGAAGGATTAATTTTATAAGCAAGTTGCCAGTTCTTCGCTGCCTTAACTATTTCATCATCTTTCATATAGGCATTTCCAATTATATAGTAAAGCTCACATTGCTTATCTTTTGACACTCTATTCAAGTTCTGCGTCGAAAAGGTAATGGCCTCTTTAATTTGATTATTCCTCAAATATGCATCGGCTATTTTTACTATAACATTCTCACTTTCTATATTTCTTTCAAGTAGAGATTTCAATACGTTTATAGCCTTTGAATAATTTTTTGTAGCTATATAAACATCGGCAAGTAGCATAGAAGTATTTGTAATCAACACTTCATCATTAATTTTTATATTCTGGAGGATAAATTCAAGATTTGTCATTGCATCAGCATAGCTATTTGTCTTATAACATGATTTACCCAACATAAACCGGACTCTTAAATTGTCTGGTTTTAGCTTAACATATTCCTCAAGATATTCTCTTGCCTTTCTATAGTTTTCCTGTTCAAAATATAATTCACTTACTCCCGCAAGAGCTTTAAGGTTTTTTGGTTGTTTGTCAAGCACAAGGACATAATACCCAAGAGCTTCATTATATTTTTTTATTTTTCTATAAGACTCAGCAACCCTTAAAAAAATCTGAGTCTTTATTTCCTCTTGAGCCGAAAGACTTGCCGCAATAGAAGCCTTTTCGTAATAAGCTGCTGCCTGTCTATAGTCTTTTAAACCCTCATAAGCCTGGGCTATATAATACTTCACAAGAAAATCTTTTGGATCATCTTTGACAATTTTCAAACCTAAGGCAAGAGCTTTTTTATAATTCTCTTCTTTAAGACATCTTTCTATAGTAACAAGAGCAGTATCCTTTTTGATAAATTTAAGAATTATAAGAATAATTATACCAATGGCAAACAAAATACCAGCAACCCATATAAGAAAGACTATATTGAGTTCCTTCATAATATTCCTTTTTACTATCTTAGCATAATTATTATAACTATTTAATTAATTTTTGCAAATAATTGCTGATTAATTTTAAGAAAAAAATTTTTTTCCGATTAATTATAAAAGGGAGGTTTATTATGATGAGATCACTCTGGACAGCGGCATCGGGTATGATTGGTGAACAATTTCACATTGACACAATCGCAAACAACCTTGCAAACGTAAATACAACTGGCTTTAAGA
Source organism: Brevinematales bacterium (assembly GCA_037479045.1). Lineage (GTDB taxonomy): Bacteria > Spirochaetota > Brevinematia > Brevinematales > JAOACQ01 > JAOACQ01. The sequence continues at coordinate 44,834 of JBBFLL010000017.1, forward strand.
AAACAAGGGCAGAATTTGAGGATTTACTCTATCAGACTTTGAGACTTGCAGGAACACCATCTTCAGAAATAAGTCAATACCCGACAGGTATTCAGGTTGGTTTAGGAGTTCGTCCTGCCGCAACTCAAAAATTCTTTAATCAAGGAAGTTTACAGAATACGGGGAACAAACTTGATATAGCAATAGAAGGCGAAGGCTTTATAGGAATTACATTACCAGATGGAACAGATGCCTATACAAGAGACGGATCATTTAAGATAGATAGCAATATGGAAATAGTAACTTCACAGGGATATAGACTTAAACCACCAATAGTACTACCTGAAAATTTTGAAATTGGTTCTCTCACTATATCAAAAGATGGGCTTGTTACAGTAAAAGTTGATGGGAGCGATGAAGATATCGAAGTCGGAAGAATTTTGCTTTACAGATTTATTAACCCGGCAGGTCTTACAAGCATTGGAGAAAACTTTTATAAAGAAAGCCCGGCTTCAGGTCCTGCAAGAGAAGGCACTCCATCACTTGCTGGTTATGGTAAACTTCATCAGGGTTTTCTTGAAATGTCAAATGTAAATGCTGTGCAGGAAATGGTTGATATGATTGTTGCTCAAAGAGCTTATGAATTTAATTCACGATCAATTCAAACAAGCGATTCTATGCTTGCTACAGCAAATAGTTTGAAGAGATAAATTTGTTTGTAAAAAATTAAAAAATAATGTAAAATATTATAAAAAATTAACAAGGGATTATATGAATGATTTAAACGGAAAGAAAAAAATCTTCCTCATTGGCATCGGTGGAATAGGAATGTCAGCACTCGCAGTAATTTTAAACAAAAGAGGTTTTGAGGTTCTTGGATCTGATAGATCAAACTCAAAAACTGTTGAGATACTAAAAGAAATTGGAATAAAAGTTTTCATCGGGCACGAAAGTGATAATATTACAAAAGATATCGATCTTGTAGTTTATACAAATGCTATAAGTGATGACAACCCAGAATATTTAAAGGCAAAAGAATTAAAAATTCCAGTAATGGAAAGAGCTAAGATGCTTAATATACTTGCCTCAGGTAAATTCGCAATAGGAATATCAGGCACTCATGGTAAAACTACAACAACCTCAATGATAGCAAAGATATTTCTTAATGCCTCAAAAGATCCCACTCTTGCTGTTGGGGGGCATCTCAATGAAATAAACGGTTCTGGATATGAAGGAAGTGGAAAATACTTCATCTATGAAGCCTGTGAGGCTTTTGGTTCATTTCTTAAACTTTTTCCTGAAATAGCTGTAGTAACTAATATAGATGACGATCATCTCGATTATTACAAAAAATTTTCAAACGTAAAAAAGGCATTTTATCAGTATTTAAAAGATAACGTTCCTATCTATGGGACAATAATATATAACTCTGATGATAAACCTCTCAATTCTGTAGTAAAAAAGATAAAAAACAAAAGAAAAATTTCTGTTGGCATAAAAAATAAAAAAGCTGATTTTGTAGCAAAAGATATAGTTCTTGATGAGTTCAGTTCAAACTTCACAGTATGTAGAAAGGGTAAGATTGTAGGTAGATTTTTCTTAAACATCCCCGGTATCCACAATGTATATAATGCATTACTTGCAATAGCAACAGCAAATGCAAATGGTATAGAATATGAAGATGTGTATAGAACACTTGCAAACTTCAAAAATGCTGATAGAAGATTTCAGATTAAATCAAAATCTGAAGATCTTACAGTTATAGATGATTATGCACATCATCCATCGGAAATACTTGCTACACTCAGTGCAGCCAAAAATCTTTCGATGAAAAAAAATGCTATTCTTATAGCTATTTTTCAGCCTCATCTTTATTCAAGAACAGAACTATTGTATAAAGAATTTGCCCGATCCCTTTCTATAGCCGATAAAGTTGTATTAACTGAAATATATGCTGCAAGAGAAAAAAACGAACACAACATTACTACAAAAATAGTTTATGATGAAATCATAAAAATAAAAGGCAAAGAAAATGTTTTTTATACTGAAAGCCTTGAAAATATTCCAGATACTCTTAAGCCTTTATTATTAAATAAGAAAAATGTTGTGGTAACATTAGGAGCTGGTGATGTATGGAAAATTTCTGAAAAGCTCGCTGGTAACCTTTAGTATTCTTCTTTCTATAAATCTTTTTGGACAAAATATAGATAAAATTACAATTAATGGATTTACCATCCTTAATTATAATAAAGATGTCGGACTTGGTCTTAAATCAAAAGCTATTGGTGATATGTATTACAAGGCAAAAAACTATACTAAAGCAATTCCTTATTATGAAAGGGCAATTAAATATATTCCTAATGAAGCAGATCTTTATTTCAATCTCGGGAATATTTATGCCTCTCACAAAGTCTATAACATTTCTCTCAAATACTATAAAACGGCAAGTGAAAAATATATTTTACCAGAAAATCATGGAAAAACTCAAAAAAACTACTATCTTTCACTTATGAGATATGCTTATTCACTCGAAAAGCTCAAGGATTACGACGATAATCACAAAAAAGCTCAAAATATTCTTGCTCAGATCAACCAGAATTATTCAGAAATAAGTGAAAAGTTTCCTGAAATAATTCCAGAACTTGAATCTCTTTATAAGGTTATATATGGAACAACTTTCATAATTTCAAAGAATTAAAAATTTGTTTAATAAAAAACTTTAAATATTTTTCTATCTCTTTTTACTATTCTTTTTTGGTATCCACTTGCTATCGGGAAAATTTTTCTTTATCTTTTCGATATATTTTTGCGATTCTTTTTTGTTCCCCATTTTTTCATAGATTTTTGAAAGGTGAAAATATATTTCATCAAAACCAGTAGAATTTTCGTTTGTGCTGTTTACAAGACTTTCAACTTTGTTAAATATTTCAAATGATTTTTGAAATTCTCCCTGATTGTAATATATCCAGCCCTTTGTATCCAAATAAGGTAGATAGTCTGGTTTTATAATGAGAGCTTTATCAACAAGACTGTGGGCTTTATCAAGATTAACTTTTTCTATTGAATAGACATAAGCAAGTAAGTTATTTATCTCTGGATCATTTTCTTTGAGTTTTAAAGCTCTTTCGAGATATTCTATAGCCTTTTTGTTGTTATTTTTTTCATAGTAAGAAACACCTATGAAAAATAAACTTTTTGTATCAAGAGGCATAAACTCAAGAGCTTCTTCAAATTCCTTTATAGCAAGATCATATTTTTTATTATCGTAGTTTATAAGTCCACTGTGAAATCTTACAAGATATTTTTCACTGGATTTTGTGGCAATACTACTTGCTTTTTCAATATATTCTTTTGATTTTGTCTTGTCTTTTTTCTGATGGTAGATATAGGAAAGTTTGATATAAGAATCCACAAGGTAGTCTTTTGAATCTTCTGAAGTTGTGTATAGCTCAAAATATTTTTGTGCTTCGTCATAATTTTTTATTTCATAGCTTAAGGTAGCTATGATCCAGTATATTGCTGGTTTTCCTGCATTGTTTTTTTCTATTACTTTGTAGAATTTTATAGCAAGTTCTGGTTTTTGTGAGATTTCTGCTTTGTTTCCAAGAAGAAAAGCCTCTCTATTTTCCATTTCAGTATTGCCTGTTTTACTATAATTTGCATAAAGAAGGTAATGTATATAAAAATGAGGAGAAGGATTCTTTTTTGTTATCTCTTCTAAGGTTTTTAATGAGTCATTATATTTACCTTCGGAGTACTGGGATAAGGCTTTTAAATAAGTTGATTCATTTTGATATTTTTTAGAAAAAGTTTTGTATTCTTCGTCTTCTGTAACAAACAAAAGGCTACCATATAATTCATATAATCCTTCAGCCCATAAAACTTCTGGAATTTTATTTAATATTTTAATGGCTTTTTCAAATTCAAGAACCTCTGCATAAACAACAGAAAGGTTAAGAAGTAGTCTATTGTCATAAGGATTAATTGATAAGGCTTTTTCATAATAATATATTGCATCAAAAAGATTTTGCATTTCTACTTCAAGCTGGCCAAGGTTAAAATAGGATTTATAGAGAAGCATATATTCAAGTTCACTATTAAAACTTTGGGAATTGACTACATTAAGAAAATATACTTCCGCTTTGTTATAATTCTTTTTAAGAAATTCAATTACTCCAAGATAAAAATTTGCAATTATATCGTCTTTGTTGTTTTTGATTAACATATCAAGAGGTTTTTTCATTTCCTCAATATTTCCACTTTCGTCAAGTAGAAAAAGATATTTACGAGCTATTTCTACATTTTCAGGATATAGATTGAATGCTTCTCTTGCAAGTGAGAGTGTATCTTTAAGAAATTTCTTGTAATTGTTTTCATCATTCAATGAAATATATTTTCTCAGTTTTGCAATATATGTTTCAAGCATAGAATTGTAAATATATTCGTTTATAACTCCCTTCTTTTTTATATCGTTAAAAATTTTTATTGCCTCATCAAATTGGCCTGCATTGTGTCTTTCAAGAGCCTCAGAATACATAGTTTCTATCTCAAAATCATTCTGGGCTGCATTTAAACTTATTGCTAATGTAATCATAAAAATAGCAAAAAATTTTTTCATTGTCTTCCCCCTAAAAATAAGTTTATGAGAAAATTTCCAATTAAATTAAACAAAGGAACATAAATGTATCTTATTCCCCCTGTAATCATAAGCACAAGAAAAGCAACTAAGAAGAAGTCTTTAAATTTGTAAACTATGTTTCGTAATTTCTCTGGCAAAAGCATTGAAAAAAAATTGTATCCATCAAGAGGTGGAAATGGTAATAAATTAAAAATAAAAAGCATAAGATTAAGAGAGGCAATAACAAGAAATCCCTCAAGTTTGAACAAAACAAAAAACAAAAACATAAATATCATAATGATAAAATTAACTACTACTCCAGCAATAGACACTACAATAATCCCAATTCTCTGATGTTTAAAATTAAGAGGATTTACAGGGACTGGTTTTGCCCATCCAAAGATAGGCATATTGAAGATAAATAGTATTAAAGGCAAGATAACTGTTCCAACAGGGTCAATATGTTTTAAGGGATTAAGAGAGAGTCTTCCAGCCAATTTTGCTGTATTGTCTCCATAGATAAAAGCAGCAAAGCCATGAGCTACTTCGTGAAGTATTATGCTATAAGCCACACCAATGACTATTATTACAACATTTAAAATTAAAAATATATCCATTTAAATTGCCTGTCTATAAATTTAAGGAAATAATAACAAATTGTCAAATTTTAATAAAGGTTAACTTGAAAAAAACGAATAAGTAAGATAAAATATAATTAATGAAAAAAGTTATTACTTTAAGAGGTAAAATTGGATATTAAAAAACTTACTGATGAAGAACTGGTATTAAATATTTGTGCACTCAAGGATGAGTCAAGAGTTATTTTTGAAGAGCATATTGAAGAGCTATTTAATAGATATAAACTTCAAATTTACAGTTTATCAAGGTACTATGGTTTGCAAAATGAAGATGCAATGGATGTTGTTCAGGAAACTTTTATAAAATTTCTTAACTTTCATCACTCATTTAAAAAAAATCTTACCTTCAAACCATGGTTTTTTAAAATAGTTTTAAACGTAGTGAGAAATAAGTACAACGAATTAAAGAAATATAGCTATGTAGAAATAAGTAAACTTTCTTCACAAGTTTATTTTGATGAAAATTTTGAAAAACTTCAAAAACGTGAATATGTCAGAGGTATTTTAAATAGGTTACCAGTGAAAGAGAGGGAAGTTGTCCTTCTTGAAGTTTATGGAGGACTCAGTTTACAAGAGATATCAAAGACTCTTGATATTTCTTTGAGACAGGTTTATAATAGGCTTGAAAAAGCATACGAACTTTTGAGAGAATATATAGGAGATAATATAAATGATTTCTGAAATTGAAAAGAAAAGGCTTAAAGAAATTCTCTTGAAATATTCTTATAAAGAAGAAGATATAAAACTCAATCATATTCTTGAAAATATAAAAAGCTATAAAAAACCATCATATAAAAACTATTATTCTGGATTTTTGAAACTTGGATTTTCTTTTACTGCTATAGTGCTTATATTCTTTATTTTCTTAGTATGGAATAAACCTCAAACTGTTTCAATAAATGATGGAAAGAAAACAATAAATGTAGGAAGTATTATAAATACGGAAAAAGAAAAATATGAAATAGTATTAAAAAATAAAGCAAAAGTGACAATTTTTGAAAATTCAACTTTCAATATTCTGTCAACGAGTGAAAGAAAGACAATCTTTGAATTAAAGAAAGGTAAGGGTCATTTTAAGGTAGATAAAAAAGATAAAACTCATTTTGTTGTAAAGACACCTTCACTTGAAATTTCGATAAAAGGGACTGAATTTTTTGTATTTGTGAATGATGGTAATGAACAGGTTCATGTTATAGAAGGAAAAGTTTCTATTGAAAATATTTTGAGTAAACAAACTACTGATGTTATTTCTAATGAAGCAATTACATTACAAAAAGAAGGAAATGTTCTTAAGAAAGAATTTACAGATTTAAAGTTAGTTGAAAGAATGATGAATCCAACTGAAGAAATAAAAAAAGAAGTAAAAATTCAACAAAAGAAAAATAGATATACTGAAACAAAGGATAATTTAATTTATCTTGATGAAAACACTGTAGTTTTTAATAAAAAAGAACTATATATTTATCAAACAGGTGAATATTTAAATGTCAAAAGGAAGATAACTTTACCAGATAACATTAATAAGATAACACCTTATCAGAACATAATCCTTGTCAATGGAGAGAATGGTGGGCTTTATGCTTATAATCTTGAAGGGGATTATTTGTGGGCAAATATGGAAGCTGGTGTTGTAAAATTCTTTTCAAAGCCAGTAATAAAAGATGATAGGATTTATCTTGCTACTGTTGATAAAGGAATTCAGATTTTCAGTCTGGAAGGAAGACTTATTGATGTGATTAAGAAAGGTGATAAAAAAGCAATATATAACTCTCCAGTGATATTATCAGATAAAAGTATAGTTTACTTGAACGAAAATGGCGAACTCACAAGATATGATGTTTTAAATAAAAGAAATGTATGGCAGATAAATATAGAAGATAGAATTCTATTTCCATTTTTTGAGAGAGATGGAATTTTATATCTTATTTTAAAAAGTAGAAGTGAAGTGGTTGCTATGAATGTTGAAAACGGTGAAAAAATATGGGGAACAAAAATAAAAGAAAATCTATATATAAATAACTTTTATATTTTTGGTGAGTATTTGATAGTTGGTTCTGATGATGGAATTATAGTTTTTAATAGAACTTCTGGAGAAATAGAAAAACTCTTCAATTATGATTTTCCAATCAAGCAAGCCATAACAGAAACAAATAGATTATACCTGCTCGACCTCAATAATCGTTTGACAATATGGACTATCCCAGACTTCATCAAAGTTTATGAAAGAAAATTTACAAAAGAAATTAAACGAATCACCTATTATAACGGTAAAATTCTGGTTTACGGAAATAATTTTTATCAAGAAGTAACTGAGTAAGGCAGTTGGAAAGTTAAAAGTTGAAAGTTCAAAGTTCAAAGTGTGCTTTGACGAAGGCTTTAAAAATGAGACTTTTATTTTATACAAAATGAAAGTTTAATTTTTAAATTTTTGTTTGTTTTTATCCTCTGCCGGGTTTCTACTCTGTAAGCGGAGATTTTTCCTATATCCCATTGCTTCACTAAGGCAATCAGGACGATTGCCGATGAGGTGAAATTGTTGTTTTTGACTATGAGTGAGGCAGAATTTTATCAGTGGCTACCGTGCGATTTGCTTATTTTAATTTTCTATTAGCACGGCTGATAAAATTCTGCCGAACG